>JBJKQE010000167.1:0-34957 GCA_046705645.1 Ignavibacteriaceae bacterium
ACTAAAAATGAAATTAAAACTAAAAATTTAAATTTGTTCATAGGAACCCCTCTTATAAAAATTATTAAAATTTAATTGAGTAAATTTAATTATAATTTTATTCTTCTCAAGCTGTGTGGATTTATAATATTGTCCTTTTGTACGCTATCAATATATGTTTAAATTATTTTATTGAAAGTTTAAAATTTTGATTGTAGTTTAGAAAGGCTTTGTCGGAAAGGGATATTTCATTGATTAGGTATTGGAATATATTATGAAAACATTTACAATTACTACGGCACTGATTTTAAGTCTAATTTTAATATCATGCAATAATCAAAACCTTGTTGGTGTTAATTCATCACAAAGCATTTCAAATATTTCAATAGCTTTTTCAATGAAGAATGCAGCAGACGGAATAACCAGAATTGAAGGTATTCTTTCAAGACAGAGCTATGATTCTTTGTTTACGGAATTTGTAATTCTTAATGACAGCGCTACTGCAAGTTTTAATAATGTTGCTGTCGGAGTTTGGCATCTTCAGGTTAATGCATACAATGATTCAAACACCTTGAAGTATACCGGTTCGGCAGATGTTGAGGTTTACGCCGGAGAAACTACACCCGTAAGTTTAACTCTTAATCCTGTTTCCGGTTCAATAAATATTTCAGTTACGTGGGGTAATTACGGAACAAATTTAATCCAAAATCCGAGTTTTGAATTCAACGGCAAGCCTTCGTTATTAGGATGGACAATAAACGATACTATCTGGGTAAAGACAATACAAGAAGCACCAAGTGGAGAAGGCCTTTGGTCACTACTAATAGGGCCTGCTTTTGGTCCTTCTCCCGGCGGTATTGCTAAAACATTTATAACCGGTCAATCCGGAGACGGATTTTATACTTTACTATTCTATGAAAGAAATCTTCAAAGTTATGCATGGGGCGAAGTATCTCTTTCCCAACAACGAAATGGGAAAGCTATTTTCAACGATGTCATTTCCGCAAATTCCTCTCAATGGGCGCTCACTTCTAAATCATATAAGCTAAATTTAATGTCTACAGACACTCTAGTTGTAAAACTCTTTAACTATAGCCTAGCTGTGAAAGTTAAAAGCAATACAAAAATTGATTCGGTAACATCAGGGATATTGTTTGACGGTATTTCACTTATTAAAAATTAAGGAGTATCTTTTTCCCTGCCTTCGATGAATAATCAATATTATTAATCGCAGACTGGTTAAAATATTTTCCGATTCAAAATTAACCTTTGCTTTTTTTATAATTGTATTTTAAACTTTTGGTTTTTTGTATCCAGACTAAGAAAATAAATTTTATAATAAACACAGCATCTTTTTCCTTTATGTATTAAATTCAAAACAAAAATTTAATCTATATAATACTTAGGGAAACAATGAGTAAATCCTACGATCCGAGAATGCACTCGGCAGAGCATATTCTTAACCAGACAATGGTTAGAAAGTTTAACAAAGGACGATCGTTTTCGGCACACATAGAAAAGAAAAAATCAAAATGTGATTATCATTTCGATAGAGATCTTACGTCTGATGAAATTGAAGAAATTCAAAAAGTTGTAAATGAAGTTATTAATATGGAATTAGCCGTATCAGAAGAATTTATTCCGAGAGCAGATGCACAGAAGATTTTTAATCTTGAGCGTTTACCGGATGATGCAGGAAATACTATTAGAATTATAAGAATAGGCGATTATGATGCATGCCCTTGCAGCGGTATTCATGTAAGCAATACTAAACAAATAGGCCAATTTAAAATAATCTCTACGGATTTTAACGAAGGAATATTAAGAATTCGATTTAAATTGATGGAGAATTAAAAATCAGGATAATGCAAATAATTATTTTAATAATGATTATATATTTTACTATTTAACGGTTTTCTGAAATTAAGTTTGAGGTTTTAAAATTAACGGTTCTGTCGTTTGATTTAGATTGTGGAAAAGTTAAAACAATAGCAGTTCCAATGTTTTCTTTAGTATTAATGTCGAACTTACCTCCCATCAGCATTGTTAACTTATAAGCAATAGTTAGTCCAAGCCCGGCGCCTTCATATTTCCGGGTATACGCATCCTCACCATGTACAAACGGTTCATATAATGACAGTATATTATCAGCATTTATTCCTCTGCCGGTATCAGAAATAGTAATTTGCACTTTATTATTTATTATATCCGAAGAGATAACAACATCACCGGAATCGGTATATTTAATCGCATTATCTACTAAAGAATTAATAATCCTTTCGAATTTAACCCAGTCGATTTTAATGTTAAGAATGTTTTCGTTAAGTCTTAAATAAAAGTTAAGATTTTTCTTTTCTGCTCTTTCAATATTTTTGTTAAAAACAGATTTAAGAACTTGATTGACATTTAATATAACCATATCGAGTTCAAGTTCACCCGAATCTATCTGGAAAACTTCAACAATATTTCCATATAAATGAAGGACCCTGTACATCACTTCTTTAAAAGAACCTACCAAATCTCTTATGGTATCATAATCCTGCTCATTTATACAATCATCTATCATTTCGGAATAACCTACAATTGCATTTAACGGTGTACGGATTTCATGAGACATACTCTCTAGAAAAGCAGCTTTTAATTTATTTAAATTACTTTCCTTCTCGTATGCAACCTTTAACTGTTGCTGATACAGCACCTGGTCAGTAATATCCTTCATGCTTACTATATATATAACTTCATTTTCAAGCTGATCATCAATACTGGTTATTTTAACTCCGTAATGCCTGCTGTTCAAGTTATTATAATTAAATTCTATAAATGATTCGTCGTTGGAATTGTATTTATAAATAGCAGCTTCAAGCTCATCATAAAGCTCTTCACAAAGAATACTATCGATATTTTTTTTGAAAGAAAAGGCTTTGTCAATTGAAAATGTTTTGCAAAAATTATCATTTGCATTTTCAAATTGATGCTGCCCGTCTTTCTCGCGAATTATAAACAGTAAATCGGAAATATTATTTATTATGGATTTAAGTCTTCTTTCGGATTTCTTTATATATAAATTCTTTGAAACATAACTAGTAATATCATGAGCTGTAAGAATAAAATTTACAATATTAGTTTCACTGCTGAATACGGGATTAAGCTTAAGTTCGTAGTATAAAACATTCCCGGATTCTTCAATACACGAAATGGTTTTTGTCCATTCTTTTTTCTTATGTATCGAATCCACCAAACTTTTTTTATCTTCATTTGTCAGGTAAAAGACTAATGCATCGGTAATTGAATTCTTGAAAAATAACTCAATCCCTGTTCTAAGAATCTTTTCAAAAGGTTTCGTAGCATAAGTAATAATGCCTTGCTCGTCGGTTATGATAACCGGAATTTTCCCATATTCGAGTGCATTGTGAAGATTATTAATTCTCTCTTCTAATTTGGTATTCTCGCTGGTTGTTTTAAGAATTAAAACGAAGTAGTCTTTATCAAATAGTTTTATTCTCTCTGCTTCAACAATAAAGCTGCTGTATTTGAAAGTTTCATTAGAAATGAAAAGATCGAACTGCAGATTATTATAATTGCTTTCTATTAACGACGTTATTAAGAAACGTAAATTAGGTTCGCTGTTAAGGTTAAAAAAATTCTCCGATTTTATACCGAGGAAAGTCCTTTTAAATTGATCGTTGGAGAAAATAATATTGCACAATCTGTCGACAATAATCAAAGGACTGCCTTCCGGAAACTCATTGACATTATCGAGCTCTTTGGAAGAAGCAATATGGTTTATATTATCAGGTAAATTATCCTGTGAAAATTTATTCAACATTTACAACTTTAAATTTCTTAATAACTAAAGTTTCGCCATAATCTCTCTCAGAGTCATCTTTTTTTACCACTCTTTGACCGGTTAACTTATCAAGGAAAATAAGTATATGACTGTTCAACCGTATGAATTCCTCCTGAATTCCGTAAAATATTCCTTCTAATAATTCATCGAAAAAATACTTCTCATCTCTCGAAATTTCCCTGTTAATGTTTAGATAAAATACCCTTTGAAAAAAAATATTGAGAGCGGAAAAATTTATAAGTACTGACTCTTCGAAATAATTAATTCCGTCAATTTTTACCGAAAGGTCCGTAATAATTTTCCTAAGAGAATTATCTTCCTTGTTTTCTTTTATTACTTTATAATTAAGCACATTTAACTTTTCAAAATTTACAAGATCAATCACTGTGTGAAATTCAATTTGAGATAAAATAAACCCGAGAAACAATTTTTCGTCGGTTATATACTTAAATTCATTTAGTTTCCACCTAACACTATTTAAGAATTTAAATGCGGGGGAAATATCCGCGGAATCATGCGGATATACTTTTCGTGTATTCGCAGAATTCAGGAAATTCCCGAAATTTGATGCGTGTCCGGCTTGCGAATAGTCGCTTTTTGTCGATATATTATTAATTTTTTCGAGCATGCCCATAATTCCTCAACTTATAATCGAAGAAAAATGGAAATAATTTAAGGAGTTTAGTCTAATTTCAGCATTTTTTTGTCTGAAGAATAGCTGATTATTTGCGGATTTTGAAGGTGGGTAAGGTCGTTTGCTAAGGATTTTATTCTTTCAATAGATTGATTAATTATAAACAGCTCTTCCTCGAAAGATGATTTATTAGCTCCAAGATCATCTTCAATATTTTTAATGGAAACCAATAGGCTGCTAAGCGGATTGTTAATTTTATGGCCTATGGTACATGCCATCTCAATAAGAGCTTTATTATGTTCAATATTTTTCAGCTCGTTCTGTAGATTGTGAATTCTGATTCCCGATCTTATCCTAGCAAGTAATTCTTGATTCTGCACTGGCTTTACTAAAAAATCATCGGCGCCGATATCGAGTCCAGTAACTCTATCTTTAAGTGAAGCTCGTGCCGTTAAAATAATGAAGTAAATGAGTTTAAACTTTTCATCTTTTTTAATAATATTACAAAGCTCGAGCCCGTCCATAACAGGCATTGTCCAATCGGCAAGTATAACTTCGGGTATAAATTCATTCAACATATCATAAGCATCTTTACCGTTGGAAGAAGTATATACCTGATAATTATTCTTTGTTAAAAGTTTATTTAAAATAAACAAGGTATCATTATCATCTTCTACAACTAATATTTTATTCTTATTCAATTCTCTATATACCTATTTACTTTATTAATTAAATAATTAAAATCGACGATTGGTTTTGTAATAAAATCTTCAGCACGACTTTCTTTTAAAAAATCACTTTCTTGAAATCCGGGCCAATAGGCAGATACCAGAATAATGGGAAGATGATTTATTCCTTCTTTTTGCTTAATAAAACTGGATAAACCAACACCATCTATTTTCTGACCCATAAGATAAGTATTCTTTAAATTTATGTCCATGATAATAAGATTAATATTATTTAATTTTAGCAAATCGATAACTGCATCACCATTGTCCTGAATTATGCAATTAAAGCCGCTTTTTTTAAAAATGTATTTATAAAAATCTATAGAGAATGGATCATCTTCTACTATTAAAATATTTTTCATTGTTTATCTTCCAGGTATTTTACAATAATACTTATTCGTCTATTGACAAAACTATATGGATGTGCCGGATCACGAAGCCGCCTGTCTGCATAACCTCTCACCTGATCAATCTTAATTTCGGACAATTCGCCCGATGTAAGTGCACGCCTAGCAGAATTTGCCCTGTCGGCACTTAACTCAAAATTAGTATATCCGTTCGAACCTCCCATATATGGCCGTGCATCGGTATGACCTTCTATAATAATTTTATTAGGCAGCTTTGAAAGCTGATCTCCAATCTTTCTTAGAAGCAGTTCGGCTTCCTTTGTTAATTTTGCGGTTCCTATTTCGAAGAATAAATCTTTAGCCGAATCTAATAATTCTATTTTCAAACCGTCTTTAACAAATTCAATTTTAATTTGTCCGACTATATTTTTAAAAGTAGGATCAAGAGAAAGTTCGCCGAGAATTTTTTCGCCCATTGCCTTTAGAATTTCCATTTCTTTTTCACGTGAATTTGGAAGCACAGGTTTATCAGGTACTTTAAATGAGGGTGACTCTGCCCCTATAAGGCTCTTGCCTTTATTGGAAAAGCCAATCGGATTTTTAAAATAATTGGCTACCAGTTGCTTAACATTCTGATCCTGGCTTAGTACCCATAGCACTATAAATAGGGCCATCATAGCTGTTACAAAGTCGGCATAGGCAACTTTCCAGGCGCCGCCATGATGGTCCCCGTGTTTTTTGATTTTTTTTACTATTCTCGGGGGAAGGTCACTGCCGTTGGACATAACTAACTCTTTCCTCTAACGAAGTCTTCCAATTCACTAAAAGTGGGGCGTTCGTCGGAAAAAATTGTCCTTCTTGCTATTTCAATTGCTATTATGGGCGGATTACCCTTTGCATAAGCAACTATACATGCTTTTATCGTTTGGAAGACTCTAATATTATTTTCTATGTTATGCTCAATATTTGCCGCAAGAGGATTAACAAATCCATATGAAAGCAAAACGCCTAAAAATGTTCCTACCAATGCAGCCGCAACATGGTGACCAACAACTTCCGCCCCTTTATCAATTGAAGCCATTGTTACAATTATTCCCAGAACAGCAGCAACAATTCCTAGGCCGGGCAATGAATCACCAACTCTTGAAAGTGAAGCGGAAACAGGTTTGGATTCGATTTCAAATGTTTCAATTTCGGTATCAATTAAATCTTCAAGTTCATGCGGCGGAATTCCGCCTGAAAGCATGACTTTCATAGTATCCGAAAAGAAATTTCTAAGCCTTTCATTATTGACAAACTTTTTATTCATTGAAAGAATATCACTTTCTTTAGGGCTTTCAATATGTTTCTCAATAGCCAATAATCCGTCTCTTTGAGCCACAAGAAAAAGTTCGTTGAAAGATTTCAGCAATTCAAGATAATCATTTTTATTAAAATGGTTCGGCGAAATAGTTCTGGGAATTTCGGCAATTATCTTTTTAAGAAGCGAAAGCGGAGACGATATCAATACGCTGCCTAGTGCAGCACCGCCGATTGTAATAAATTCGGAATACTGTAAAAGCAAAAGGAGATTTCCTCCGGCTATTAAAAAACCGGCTACAATAGCAAGAATTACAACAAGTAGACCAACAATTACAAACATATCATCTTTCTATAAGTGAATTTGATTCTTCAATTTCTTCAACTAAAGAAAAAATTTGATCGCACATTAATCGGATTTGTTCCCAGTTTACATGTGATCCTGAAATTTGATCTTCAATTACTACTCCTAAAACACTTAAATGCGGATAACCGATTGTCCCGCCTGTTCCCCTAATTTCATGTGCAATATTCCTAATGCTCTCTTTATCGTGAATTTGAAGTCCGTGTTTTAATGCTTCTTTCTTTGCCGGGAAACTATTTAGAAACATTGTCAACAAGTGCTTTTGCACGTCTGCATTTTGAAGCGCCGGCAATGCTTTTTCATTCTTTAGCTTTGGAAGAAAGTCTTCACCTAAAAGTTCATTTATATTTTTTAATATGATTTCCTTCTTCAACGGCTTGGATATTACACGATCGGCACCTGCTTCTATTGCTGCAAGCACATTTGATCTGTTTGTGTTGCCGCTTATTACAATAACAGGGATGGTTTTATGTTTTTCCAAAACCTTTATTACCTGCAGCATTTTAACACCGTCGAAATTCGGCATCATTAAATCAAGAAATATTAATGCCGGGTTGTGCTCTGCAATTTTTTGAATCCCGTCAAGCCCGTCATGGCTTGTAATGACATTAATATGATAGTTATTGAAAAATTTTTTTAATGATTGACATATAATATCCGAATCATCAACTACCAAAATGGTATTATTATTTTGATCATCATTCATTATCAATTTTCCTAATTTTATTTATTTTAAGATTAGATAAATCGGCAGATTTTTTATGTTTACTCGACAGCGAGGCCTCAATAGTAACCTGTTTGATATTTTCGTAGATTTCTCCTCGAAAGATTTCAACATCCGAAGGAGCTGAAAATCCGAGCTTAACCTGACCCTCCGATATCGCCAATATTTTAATTGTTATGTCGGGACCGACTTTTATTTCTTCGTCTGTTTTTCTAGTTAATATTAACATATAAATTCCGTTTTATCATTCTTTGAATAGAGAATATTTAATGGGATATTTTTCCGAATCCAGAATTTTTTGAAATCCTGTTCTTGCTGTTTGGTTAATATATACGGGAGCTTTCAAGTTTACTGTAGTTTTTAAAATATCCTGATTCATAGTAACTATCCCAAAAGGCTCACATTCTTTTTCTTCATGATATTTGTCGTCAATAACTCTAATTCCGATTAGAGGAAAAGCTATTTCAGGCGAGTCAATTGAATTTAACCAGTAAAAAAGCTCTCCGTCTATTTTGATGAATAGGTATTTCTTTAGCTGTTCAAAGCCGAAAATACCGCCGGCAAAATTAATAATGTGGTCTGCGGTATATTCTATTTCGCCAAATTGGTTTGTTTTTATTTTCATATAAATCACTTTTTTATTATTACAATATCTACTCTTCTATTATTAGCTCGGCCTTCAAAAGTATTATTTGAATCAATAGGTCTATATTTTGAATAACCGACAATTGAAATTTTTTCCGGAGGAAGATTTTCATTATGAATTAAAAAATAAGCCGTATTAAGTGCTCTTGTTACCGATAGATGCCAGTTGGAAGGAAAACTTGGCGTATTCATCGGTACATTATCGGTATGCCCCTCAATTCTAATATCATTGGGCAAAGCTTTTAATATTACTGCTAATCTATCCAGAACTACCAAAGAGCTGCTTGTTAAGTCTGCACTTCCGGATTTAAATAAAATATCGTCCAGTATATGAATAGTAATTCCTCTTTTATTTTCCTCCAACATAATTGAATTATTATAATGATATTTATTTATGAGCTGCATAAGCTTACTTTTTAACAAATCATTATTCCCGATATTAACAGGAACAGCATCACTTTTAACGTTTATAATTTTTGTATGATTACCGAAAATATCACCTACTGCGGAAATTACTCTTTTATACTTATTTGCATCTATGTTTGATATTGCATACAAAATAATAAACAACCCTAATAATAAGGTTATTAAATCGGCATAAGTTATAAGATACCTGTCTTTTTCACCGCTCTCGTGAAAAGGAGATTCCTCGGGATCTAATAACTCGTCATTTCTAATTGTTCTCTTTGCGGTAATAGGCTTAAAAGTCTTGCCTTTACTAACGAGGGAATCTCCCCGCTCTGTATTGCCAACGTACCTTCCAGAGAAATCTCCATCATATGTTTTTCTTCCAAATGACATTTTTTTAATTTATCACCAATTGGTAACCATAAAATATTAGCACTAAAAACACCCCAAAGTGTAGCAATAAAAGCCGAAGCTATATTTTTAATTAAAGAGTTGGGATCTCCGCCGGCATTTGCAAGCGTCATTATTAAACCCATAACAGTGCCGATAATTCCCATTGTAGGTGCATATCCGCCCATTTTAGTAAAAATGAATATGTTTGAAAAATGCCGTTCCTGCATTGCCTTCATTTCCAATGAGGCAAGATTTTCTAGCGAATCAGAGTCGGTTCCGTCAATTGCATATTTAACAAGTTTTTGCGGGAATAAATATTCCAATTGATTTAATCTCTTTTCAATCGCTAACAAACCTTCTTTTCTAGATATTATCGAAAATTCTACTAAATTATTTATTAGTTCCTTTAAATTATATTTTGAAGGGAAATATGCCAGCTTAATTAGATTCCAAACATTTTTAAATTTATCGAAACCAAATCCTATAATTACCGCTGAGAAAGTTCCTCCGAAAACAATAATTAATGGAGGAATTAAAAATAATGCACCAAAGGCACCGCCTTCTAAAAAAAATGCTCCGAATATTGAAAATATTCCAAGTAATAATCCTTCTAATGCACCGATTTTTCTTTTCATAAGTAATTTAATAATGACTGCGTTAAAACTTTAGATGCAATTTGATATGACATCTGCAAGAGAGTATTCTGGCTTTGCAAATCAACCGAAGCTTTTGCAACATCAACTCCGTCTGTCTGAGAGACGAGTTCCTGTAATTGTAAAGTTTTATTATTTAACAAATCTTTTGCATTTGTAAGACGGTTTGTAATATTACCTGATTTTGCAATATTATTAATAAGCCTATTATTAAAATCAGTAACGGCTTGTATCTGATCGGTAGTAGGTTTAATACCGGCTTTTAAATTATTACTAATTTGAATTAATGTATTGAATATATCGGTCTTCTGGTTTGCAGTAAAACTCAAAGACGATGAACCGCTCTTTTCAGTTACTGCAGTCGGATCAAAACTAAAATTTATATTTTTTGAAGGCACATTTATTTGAATTGAAGAAGGTGCTTTACCGTCAATCGTTTGGAGATTCCCGCTGCTGTCAAATACCATTGATTGAGGTGCCGGCGGTGAAGAAAGTACAGAATTATTACTGCTATCCAGTATATCATATGTAAAGTCATAAGTATTGGCTGCTGTTTTAGTATAATTTACTTTAAAAGTATATGGGTTGCCTTGTGCATCATAAACATTTGTTTGACTTGTTACTGTTGCACCTACAGCAGTGCCGGAATCAATGTTTCCTCCCCCTTGTACTATTGTACCAAATACATCCGTACCGCTCAAGTTTATTTGATCCGTTACGTTTGGAGAAATTCGAATTGATTGAGCTCCTGAAATATTGCTGTCTTTTACTTCAATTGAATTTCCATCTGCCGTATATCCAAAAGGTGCATTCGTAAAATCGGTTCCTGCAAAAACATATTTACCGTTGGATTCGGTATTTGCAGAATCCAAAATTAAAGAAAGTGCCGAATTAATTTGATCGGCAAAGCTTCCGGAGTTCTGATCATTTGCAGCATTCTGTGCCTGTGTAAGAGTTGAAAGAACATTTGTAATTTCATCTTGTATATTTTGCATTGACTGGGTAGAATCATTCACGAAAGCAAGTCCGCTGTCAATATTGCTCATTATATCATTTGCTTGAGTAATCTGATTATTCCAGCCTAAAATATTTACCGTACCGATGGGTGAATCTGAAGGCTTTTGAATAGTTGTACCTAAAGCAAGTTCAGTTTGCAAATTACTAACTTTGCTTTTTGTAGCGTTTAAGTTACTCAGAAAATTATTTGACATCATTAAATCTGTTATTCTCATACTACGACACCATATCTAATAAAGTTTGTAACATTTGATCTGCAACGGTAATTAATTTTGCCGAAGCAGTATATGATTTTTGATATTGAATTACGTTTGTCATTTCCTCATCGACCGAAACTCCCGAATAAGAAGCCTGCTGCTGCTGTAATTGCTGCGATACAAGATTATAGGAGTTGGCATTATTTGAAGCGCTCTGTACATCTGTACCAATTTGACTGACAAGCGAAGAATAATTATCCAGCATTGTCGTGCCGTCTGCTTGTTTTTGCGTACTAAGCCCTGCTATATTCAGAGCAATATCACCGTTCCCGGACGTACCGTCCGAAGAAGCAGCTATTTTATTTGGATCGTTAAGAATTGCATCGTTAATTTTTAACGTACCATTGGTATAGCTGTCGAAAAAGTTTATACCGGTTTGCGGAGGATTATCCAATGTATAACCGCTTGATTGCTGACTGTTTACCGACTGCATTAAATTATTAACAAAAGAGTCCAAGCTGTTTTCATAAGAAGGAATCTTGTTGTTATAAACATTTAAATCAGAATATAATTGGCCGCCCGTAAGATTTAAACTTGCGGATCCGTCCTTTGTTGTAACAGCTATGTTGCCATTTTGCATGGTGGATTGAAACTGCACAGCCGTTACCTTGTCGGCTGCGAAAATTCCGCCTATAGAAATGTTAGCCATGTTCTGAGAATCATAATTAACATTAATATTTACCATATTGCTTAGATCGTTAATTACTTTATCTCTAGTGTCCAGAAGATCATTAGGAGATTGACCGGCATTCTGCAGATTAAATATTTGCGCATTTAATGATTGGATTTGCTGCAAATCGCTGTTAATGGAATTAACATCCGAAGATATTTGGGTTTTAAGGTCTGTCTGGATAGAATCCATCCCTTGTCTAACAGTTTGTATCTGATCACTTAAAGATTGCGCTGCCTGAACAACATTTTGTCTTAATGAAACAGAATTAGGAGTTACCGAAAGCTGCTGCCATGCATTAAAAAATGCAGTTGTTAAACTTGAAATGCCTTGGTCCGAAGGTTCGTTTAGTAAATTTTGAACCTGGCCTAACATTACATTACTTTCATTGTAGCTGGAATATTTTGAGTTATTTTCCCGAATCTGCTGATCTGTTAAGGCATCATGCACTCTGCTTATATCTTCCAGCTTAACGCCTGTTCCCCAAAGGAAACCGCCGTATTGTTGAGGAGTTTCGGTACCGAGTATAACTCTTTGTCTTGAATAATCCGGATTACTTGCATTGGAAATATTTTGAGCTGTTACATCTAATGCACCTTGATAAACAGATAAACTTCTTGTAGCAATATCAAAAATATTACTTAGTCCCATTTCAATATCTCCTATCTACCAGAACATTTTTATTCGCTGAAGTTAATTCGATTATTAACTCTTTAATAAAGGCCCTTGCCTGATTTATCAAAGTTTTATTTTGATCATTTACTTTTATGATTTCCATAATTAATTTCTTAATTGAAGACTGTACCTTAACTATTTCTTTTGTATTGAATAATTTCAGCCGGTCTGCCTCGGCAATAAAATCCGATAATTTATTTGAACTAATCTTAAGCGAATGTTGAACGGAAATCTGCTGAACAATATTCTGTCTAAGAGTTTCACAATTTCCTATGTTAAACAATATCATTCCTATGCTTTTCAGCGTATCCTCAATTCCTTTATTGTCCCCGTTTATTATTGCTTTTTGATGTTTTAGTAAAGCTTCCAAATAATCACTAAGAATTTGGCGCTGTTCTTTTAAGCATCTATATAGATTGTTCAGTTCCATTATTTTCTCCGTTTAAATGGTTTAAATAGCCGACAACTCTTTTAACATAATTTTTTGTTTCTTCAAATGGAGGAATTCCTCCGTATTTATCAACATTTCCAGGGCCTGCATTGTATGATGCTAAAGCAAGATTCAGATTCCCATTATATTTTCGAAGCATTTCGGCTAAATATTTAGTCCCGCCGTAAATATTTTGTTTCGGATCCCAAATATTTTTTACACCCATATCATTTGCCGTAGAATCAATTAATTGCATCAATCCTTTCGCTTTTGCACCAGATACAGCTTTTTCCTTAGCTGCAGACTCAGTAAGAATTACAGACTTTATGACATTTTTGTCAACACCATAAAGATTAGAAGCATTATTTATTATATCCCTATATTGGCTCAATCTTTCCAAAGCCTTTAAACTGGGAGATATTGATGGCAATACACTGGAATTTGTTCGGTTTTCAGTTTTTTTTTCCTGCATCAAAGGTGTTGATTCAGGCGGTTTAATATCCTGTTTAGAATTATCAGTTGTGATTTTTTTTACAATATCTGCTGTCTTTTCAGTTGGAATATTATTAATAAGTTTATTTAAAGATCCGCTGCTTACATTATTTATACTAGCATTCATATCTTCCCCGGTAATTTTTTTATAAAGAATATCCGCAATACCAAGACTTTTTCTCTGGGAAATAAATGAAGCGATTTGGTTTTGAAATATTGTATCAAAATCATCGCCGCCGTAACTACTGCTGCCGAATAATCCGTTAGTAGTTTTAGTCATGCTTTTTAGCATCATTGAGGTTAAAAGACTTTCGAACTCTTTTGCTGCATTTGCAATTTTTTCTTTCTGAGCATTTGAATAATGGCTTGTAATATCCTGTGAGTTGGATATCTGTTTTAACGGATCATTTATTTTTAATTGTAAATTATTCATTTTATTCTGACTAACTTTTAAATAATTACAAGCTCACCGATAAGTGCACCCGCTTTTTTAAGTGCCTGAAATATCGAAATAATATCCTGCGGTGACACTTTTAATGAATTCAAAGCCGCTGCAACTTGTTGCACGGTTGAAGCTCCCTCAATTGCGATTGTATTTGTTGAATCTTGAGTAACATAAGGTATAAGATTATTAAAGACCTGAGTAGTACCGTTTGAAAATGGTTCCGGTTGAGAAATTATCGGGTATGATCTTATCGTTATATTCAAATTTCCATGAGTAATAGATGCAGGTAATATTTTTACATTGCTTCCCGCCACAACGGTACCTGTTTTTTCATCCAAAACAACTTTTGCAATTTCATCTGTCTGTACATTAATACTTTCAAGTTCTGCAAGAAAAGAGACAAGATTACCCTGTTTGTCGGCAGGTACATTCACTTTTATTTCGGCACCATCTTTCGCAAGAGCAATTTTATTACCGAATTTGGTGTTAATTGCATTTGCAATATTGTTTGAAGTAGTTAGGTCGGGGTCTCTTAAATAAACATTTATTTCTTTATCCGGCAAAGCATTCACTTCAAGCGGACTCTGGAGTATACCTCCCATCGGAACGCGCCCTGCAAGAGCTTGATTTTGTGAAACTCTATTTCCTGTAGGAGTTCGGATATCATAACCTCCAACTGAAAGAGGACCTTGTGCATAGCCATAAACCTTTCCGTTCATGGCAGATAAAGGCGTCATTAATAATGTACCGCCGTGCAGACTTGAAGCATCTCCCATTGATGAAACCGTAACGTCGAATTTTGCTCCGGGTTTAAGGAATGAATTTAAAGTAGCAGTAACCATTACTGCTGCAACATTCCGGGTAATAAGGTTATTCTGAGATACAGTAATACCGAATCTTTTCAGCATACTTGTGATAGATTGTATTGTAAACGTTGAACGTTGTGAATCTCCACTGCCTGCTAAGCCCACGACAAGTCCGTATCCAATAATTTGTTCGGAACTTTCTCCAGTTATGTATGCAATATCTTTTATTCTCTGTCCATAAATAGAGTTAAAACTCAAAAGCAAAATTATAACGACAAATTTTTTCATTTTTTATTTTAACCTTAAAAAATCCAGTGTAAAAATTTAGTTAACCAGCCAGGTGATTGAGCACTATTAATTAATCCGTTACCTGTAAAAACGATTTGTGCTTCGGCAATGTTGTAAGATAAAACAGAATTGTCGGATGAAATATCTGCAGGACGTACAATTCCTTTAATGTATATAGTTTGTTCTTCGCCGTTGATTGTAATTTTTCTTCTTCCTTCAATTACAAGATTGCCGTTTGCAAGTACGGAATCGACTGTCGCACTAATTTTTGTGTTCACAGATCCCTGGCTGGAAGTGGAACCTGAGCCCTTAAAATCATTCGTCGTTCCTAAACTTAAATCCGGGCTTGGGAGCGGACTTGTTCCGACAGTCCCTTTGCCTGTAAGTCCAAGTGTACTGGCTCTATCCGTAGACGTCTGCGCATTGTTTGATGCTTGTGAAGATTCAACTACCAGTATAGTAATTGCATCTCCAACCTGGCTTGCTTTCTGATCCGAAAAAAGCGATGAGAAAGCGTTCTGCCTCATATTTTGTGCTAATAAGCTCGAAGAAAAAATAACCAGCATTGATATAATTATTTTATTCATGTTATTACTCAACTATAATTACGTTTTTAGAATCAATTACTTTTGCTTTAAAAAGTTTTTTATCTTTAGTTATAACCGAAATTATTTGATTAATTACGCCTTCCTGTCTTGCAAACACTACTGTTGAAACTATTACATTACCGCTAATATATCTGGCATAAAGTTCATCGCCTATTTTAACAACAGGTATTTTTTCAGTCATCTGATCAACCAAAATACTTCCTGATTTAATAAATACTGCACTTCTTAAATGACTAATATCTTTAAGTGAATAAACAGGTGTACCCTTAATTTGAGTTATGTCTTCTTTTTTCAAAGTGAAATCATTTTCACATAAAACTGCCTTTTGCGATATATTTTTTTCAGCTACAAGAACATTCTTAAACAGCTTTAATTTTACGGATAAAATAGATCTGAACTCCCGGCCGCTTTTATCAACAATGTAAACAGGGATATAAATTATATTTCCGCTTAAATTAAATTCGTTAGGCTTTAATAGTTCAATTTTTTTATACGATGATGGAAGCTGCAATATTTCATATTTATAATCCTGATATCCCGAAAGATTTTTCTTTAAATAATTATCCAGCTCTCCTTTAAAAGAATTATTTGAATTAATAACAATGGACAATATGAATAATATTATCATACTCATTTATGAAGTCTTCAAATTATTAGCCATTTGCATCATGTTCTCAACTGTCTGAACGGTTTTAGAATTTATTTCATAGGCTCTTTGTGCTGCTATCATAGCAATCATTTCTTGGACAATATCAACATTTGAAGATTCCAAATAGCCCTGATTTATTTCGCCGAAACCTTCCTGGCCCGGAGTACCTATTATTGGTGTTCCGGAAGCATCTGTTTGAGCATAAAGATTATCGCCTAAAGATTTTAATCCGCCTGGATTCATAAATCTAGCCAGCTGAATATTACCGAGTACATATGAACTTCCGCCTACCTGATTAACCGTAACTGTTCCGTCCTTAGCTATAGAAACACTTAAGGCATTCGAATCCAACGTAAGTCCTGGGTCTAAAATATAACCACTCGAAGTAACAAGCCTGCCGTCGGCATCGACTTTGAAAGAACCGTCACGAGTATACGCATACGTTCCGTCGCTTTTCTTCACCTGGAAAAAACCGTCACCTTGAATTGCACAATCAAGCTGATTATTTGTTGCAGTTAAATCTCCCTGTGTAAAAATCTTTTCAGTAGAAGTCGGCTGGACACCATTTCCAATCTGGAGCGTATCTGTTGTTGCTCCGCTTACTCCCGTAGCAGAAGAATCAACAGGGCTTACATTTACTTGCTGATACATTAAATCCTGAAACTCTGCTCTGTTCTTTTTATATCCGGTAGTATTAATGTTTGCAATATTATTAGATATAACTTCAATATTAAGTTCCTGAGCATACATACCGGATGCTGCGGTTCTAAGTGCTCTTGTCGGCATAGTTTTCTCCTTCCTTATACTTTACCAATTTGGTTTGCTTCGTCAAGCGATTTATCCAAATAATTTATAACCCTATGTGCGGAGTCATATTCATTATTTAGCTGAATCATAGTTTCCATTTCTCTTATGGGATTAACATTCGATTCTTCAAGGTAACCTTGTCTAACAGTAAAATCACTGGGAGAAGCCGCTTGATAGCCTATCCCGTCCGCAGAAAAGTTTACACCCGTCGTTCTTGGGGCTGCTTGAGGATCATTCATATTAACGATCTGTAAATTATCTATAATATTTCCCCCCATAATTACTTCTCCGCTTTTTGATATTGTAATCGATTTTTTTTGATCAGGGGCTAATTTATCAAGGTAAATTGCGCCGTTGTTGCCCATAACTTTATTGCCGTTTTCATCAACAAGGTACCCTTCGTTTGAAATTTTAAAATTCCCGTTTCTCGTTAGTTCGCTGCCGTATTGTGTTTGAACAACAAAATATCCGTTGCCTGAAATTGCCAAATCTAATGGATTTGAAGTTTGCATAAGATTGCCTTGTTCAAAATCGGTATTCTGCTGCAAGCTTACATTTCCATATTGATTCATCACCATTGAAAAGGGCATCTCTTCTTTAAAACCGGTCGTATTCAGATTTGCAAGATTGTTAGCAACCACTTCAAGGTTTTTCATTCTTGCCTGCATTCCCCTTGCTGCCAAATAAATACCTTTAACCATAATTATTCCTCATCACCTAAATTATTTTTAAGAATAAATCGGATTACTTCCTTAAACACAAAATTCAGTTTAAAAAATATATTTACATATTCCCGATAAAAATACGTTGCTTCGTATATTGCTTCTTCATCGGGCATATTAATTTCATATTTATTTTCTGTAAACATTTAGTTCTTTTAGTTTATTCTATCAATGGTGTGAAAATCATTAATTTTTAAATATTCGTCGGGACTTTTATCTGAAAAATCCACGTTTACATTTAATGATGTTTTTCTTACCAAATGTTTTTTTAACTTCATTTGAGCAGCAGTATATTTCTGCTTCTTTTTATTAAGCGATACATTAATATTTAAATTATTTCCCGAATCAATCCCCTCAATATGGACGGGTTCCGAAAATTGATTATTAAAGTCATAGGAACCGGTTAAAAGCCTTGAACCGTTTTCTATTTTTTTACTTTGAAAATTGTAGTATACCAGATCATATTTATCATCGTTCTTTAAGACAAAAAATTCCGGAGATTGACCGGTTTCCAAAAAGAACATTTTTTGATAGAGGTATGAAAAAATATTAACAGCTAATTTTAATATATCATCTCGTTTGTTGGCTAAATTCTTTTTAGTCCAATTAAGTAATTCATTATCCTCATATGTCGCCATTTTCCCGTTTTCTTTCTCCAAATTAAGGACGATAATATTTGCCAGATCATTAATTTCCGCACTGATTGATGATTCCGTAATTAGCTTTACAAATGATGAAAAAATTTGATTAACCAATTGATCTATCGAAACTTTAAAATATTGTAGATTGCTTTCATTAACTTTGGAATAGTTTATAGGATCGCTAAACAACTTTACCAAAAATTCTAAGTTGGAGGAAACTGCATTCTTACCTTTTTTCTCAATTAAATTGATCAGGTTTTCAATGCTTGATTTAATGACCGGTTTGCCGTCTTTCAATAAAATTTTTATTATACCCATCGAGATATCGGTAATTTCTATATCAAGTTTATCCAGCAAATAAGTCAATGTATTATAATCAAGATCTGAGTTAATTAAATCATTCAATTGCAGCTTAATAGGGTTTAAATTAATTGCCTTAGCAAGTAATATTTCCCCGGGTAAAACCGTTACAGGCAGGTTTGATTGGTATAACTTACCGTTAGCTAATATTTTATACCAGTTGGAATTTCTTCCTAAAACTTCAATCCTAACGATTGAGTGCAGGCTGCTGCCGAAAACAAAGTCATCTTTAATGTGCTTCATACCGCCGGAATATTCGGTTTGTGAATTATTCATTGTTTTGTCAACCAAGTTTTGTCTAATTCATGTGATTTAATTTTAGCAGCTAGTAATATTTCACCTTGAGAGATATTTAAAGATTTCGCTGCTTTTAAAAGCCCCTCTTTTGAATGACCATATAAAGTGGGACTGTTTTTAAGTTTAAAACGGATTCCCGATAATTTGTTATTTTGCTTAATAAATATTTTTTCTTCCCTTAATAACTTTATATTATTTTTTAATGCTTGCCTTGTTCTAAATATTTTGCTTGATTTTTTTCTTCTTAAAACTATTACTAATGCCGCTATAATTGATGCAAATGCAAGGATTACTACTTTTATACCGGCAGAAGAAAAAGTATACAAAATACCAGGAAGTGCAATTACACTTTGTTCAATGGTTCCCGCTTTTTTAATTTTAACGTTTTGAGTTTTTACTGTCTTGGGTATTGACTGTTCTTCAAGCATTTTTTTATGTGCTTGTTCTATCTCGGCGGCAACCATCTTCTTGATATTTACACTTTCGGCTTCTCCGTTTCCCGGGATAATCAAAGAGTTATTATCAACTTTATTTTCCACCCCTCGAACTTTATTTCTGCCGTATATTAAAAATGAAAGTAAAATAATTAACAAAACAGATAAAACTAATTTCATCTTACGATCTTCCTTTTTAATGGAAATAACAATTTGATTAACGTACCTTTGTTTTTATCGGAAGCATATGAAATTCTGCCTTCGTGCTGAAGCATAATATTCTTTACTATTTTGAGGCTGAGATCATGCTTTCTTTCGTCATTATAGCTTTCCAGTTCATTAAAATAATCTGTCGATAAAAATTTCATTTCTACTATTTCATTTATACATCTTGTTTGGATAAATATTCCGCCTGCTTTATTGTTTCCTGCTTTAATCAAATGAAAAATATTCGTTAAAATCTGGTTAATATAATTTTCGTTGGAAAGCAGAGGAGGAATATTATTCTCTAAATCGAGCACGCATTCGTAGTTTGCATTCTTTAGAGAAGAATTGAACATTAAATAAAAATCATTAATTAAATTATTAATACTGCAGGGATATATTTTATTTTTTACATCCCCTGTATTTGCAAAATTCACAAGCCTGTTGATTACATTTTTTACTTTTTTAACTTGAACATTTATCGTATCCAGCACATTATCGTCCTTAGAAGAATTATCATTTCTTAAAAATTCTGTGCTGCTTTGTATAACCTGCATTGGAGAAAGGATGTCTTCGACAATCCCGGTAGTTAGTTCCCCTATTGCCGAAAGTTTAAAATCATTAGTAAGTTTCGATCTGTACAACTGCAGTTCATCGTAAGCTTTTTTTAATTCTTCCTGCTTTGCAATTGATTCCATCCTGTACAAGAACATTTCAAGAGAAATTTTAATCGAATTAATTTCCAAAGAATGTTCACCTAAAGTGTGAGTCAGCAATACCAGCAATAATCCCTTGTTTTTTATTCTTCCCGAAAAAGGCAGTACTAAATAAAATGATTTTGATCCGTCTATATCGTGAACAAGAGAATCCAAAATAATTTTATGTTTACCTGTATTGTAAATTCCGTTCAGCATGCCTGTTGTAAAAGCATTATTTATAAAATATTTTGCTCTTGATGATGCGTCCGGTGAAATCGGATTAAACGAAGCTTGTTCTTCATTGAATAAAAAGATGTCCGATTCTTTACAATTTAAAATATCTTTAAGAAGTCCCCTTAAGCTATCTTCCAGTTTAATGCGGTCATTAATATTTTTTAGATTTTTGATAAAGTCTAATATTTTAATTAGAACGTCATATCTTTTATTTATTGCACCGGACAATTCTTCCTCGTAAGCATTTAAGTCGGATGTTGTTCCGGCTTTTTGTATGGAAGGAAGCATCTTATGAAACACTTCATACCTTAAAGTATTGTTCTTTATAATTCTCAATTTAAAAACCTTACTGAACTTATCTGATGAATGAACAATTCTTTATATTCATTAATAAATGTTTCTGCATCACCCATATTAGTTATCCTAAGATGAGAAAGCTCTGTAAGATTTATTTGAAGGCCTTTATCCCATTGAGCATCTCCATTTGAAAATTTATACGCCATATAATCTGCCAAATGAACAATTGAGGCAATTGTTTTATCTTTAGAAGAATTTTCCGGATTATGATGGTTTAGAATTGCGTCACACAAAGTCTCCGGAAAGTTCCATTTTTCAAACAGAAATTGACCGATTTGTTCATGAGTCATGCCTAGGACTTCAAGTTCGGCTTCCTGATAATTTACTTTTTGGGTTTTAACCATTTCATAAATTTCCATAAAACTAGAGTGCATAAATCTGTGTATGATTGACAAACCGACATCATGAAGGAAACCGGCAATAAACGCTTCGCCTGAATTCGGGTAATCCAAATCATCAGCCAGCCTTTTCGAGGCTGTACCGGTTAAAAAAGAATGCAGCCAGAAGGTTTTTTGATTCATGTATTTATCGGTTTTATTTTTGAATGACTCTACTATTGACAGTACTGATACAATATTTTTTAACTCATGATGTCCAAGTATCAGTAAGGCAAAATCAATAGTTGTAACCTTTCTTTGCAAACCGAAGAGCGGAGAGTTTGCAATGGTTAAAATTTTTGTTACAAGTCCCTGATCTGTTGAAATGGCATTTGTTAATTGGTAATTAACGGTCTTAGGATCATCTAATAGATTTAGAACTTCTTGTAAAGCTTTGGGAACCGGCGGAAGGTTGAATATATTTTTTAAAATTAATTCCGTCTTTTCTTTTTTCTGTTCCAATAATGATGTTAGTGTTACCATGGCCTTATACTTCTTTAGTAAATTATTTGCGACGATTGTTCTTTAAAGAGCTGCTCGCGGCTGTCTATAAAATTATTTAACCTTTTTTCGTCTCCGAATTTCAATATTTCTATGATATTCTCGTCAAACTGCATATTTTCATCCCAAGAAAAACTACCTGCACCAATCCGTTGAGTCATATAATCTGCAAGATGAATAAGGGAAGGCAGCACTTTATTATTTTCGGCATTTGACGGTCGATGATGGTTAGCAATAGCTTCTCCAAGTGTTTCAGGCAAATTCCATTTATCAATTAAAAATTTTCCAATATCTTGATGTGTAAAACCGAGTACTTGTTCTTCTGCATTCAAATATCTCATTTGCTGGTAATCTACCATATTACAAATAGTGTTAAATTCTTTATTAAAATATCTTTGAATAACAGATATGCCCAAATCATGCAAAAGTGCTGCTGTAAAAACTTCACCGGATTTAGGATATCCGAGTTCATCTGAAATTCCTTTTGCAGCAGTTGCGGTAAAAAGTGTATGATTCCAGTACCGCTTATTGTCCCAATTGCTTTTATCATTTCCCTTAAAAGCTTCAATCATTGATAAAGCCATTACAATATTTTTTATATGATCAAAACCGAGAATTACAATTGCAAATTCAATTGTTGCAACCCGCCTTGGTAAACCATACAATGGAGAATTTGCAACGGTTAATATTCTGGCTACCAAACCCTGGTCTTTACTGATTACTTTGCTAAGATCGGATGCGCTGGTATTTGAGTTACTGAGTAATTTTGATACCTCAAATATTATTGAAGGAATTGAGGGCAGGTTTCTAATATTAGATAATAATCTAATATTTTTTGTGTTATCATTAATATTTTCTGTAGAATTGTTAATCATTTATATATGCCAGCTTTGTTTTCAACATTTCAATTATTCTTGTATGCACTTGGGAAACCCTGGATACCGTAATATTCAACAGCTTAGCTATCTCTTTATAATTCAAGTTTTCATAATAGTATAAGCTTATTATAAGCCTGTCTCTTTCTTCAAGACCTTTAATTGCCTCAACCAAAAGCTCTTTAGCTTCATTTTTTTCAGCAACTGCATCGGGGATTTCACTTTCGTCCGGTAATATTTCATAAAGCATATAACCGTCTTCATCATCTACGGGACTGGTTAAAGAGACATTGGAATAGAAAGTTTGATTATGTTTTTCATTTTGAACAGGTCTCGGTTTTATCTGAAGTTTTCTCAATTCATCAATAATTTTACCCCTGATTCTTTGAATAGCATAAGTTTCAAACTTAGTTCCGTAATCCGGATCAAATCGATCGATCGCCTCACTAAGTCCTTCAACGCCAAACTGAAAATAATCTCGGTCATCAAGAAATTCCAAGGAAATAAATTTCGAATTATGAATAACGTAATGAACCAACTTTACATAATTAATGATGATTTGTTTTTTAAGGCCTGCAGTTGGGGCCTTTTTAAATTCCGACCACAAATTTGCATTATCCATATTAATTATTTCCTATTATTATTTTCTACTATTTCCTTCTTCTTATAAGAAGCCCTATTAATTGCGTTTACAAATACTATTACTATAAAACCGAGCATTAAAGTAGTTGATACAAAAACGACGAATGATCTTAACAAGACCTGCTGAACCGGTAAGCCGATTCGACTAAAAAAAATAAGAGAGAGTGCAAAAACCAATAAACCAAATTGAAATACTATTTTATTCATTTTCTTTCGAGTTTTTCTTTGAAAAAATCAAATACTATACCAACACTTTTTAATTAATAAACTTGGTTGAAGGACTGTATTGGGCTGTTTTTTGATGATTAAAATGCTTGTGAAATTTGAGGCTGAAGAATATTAGCCATATGATTAAATTCATTAAGTTTCTGTGAAATCATCTCTATTTGATTTCCGACTTTTGAATGTACATTTTTTTTCAAAAAGATTTCCTGTTCAACAATAGAGTTGCTTACGGCTTGATCAAAACTTACTTCGCCCAGGAAAATAGGAGTTTCTTTTAGAAAGTGGTCTGCTGCCATGGATAATTTATCAAAAGTTGTTTTTCCGTCTTCCCTTACAACACATTTATTCACTATAAGTAATTTTTTTCCGCTGTATTGATTAGCATTTAATAATTTAAGCATCACGTATGAATCCATTACGGCTGTCGGCTCCGGTAATGTTACAATTATATTGTTGTCAGCTTGATTTAATATTGACATTATTTCATCGCTTGCACCTGAGCCCGTATCAAGAAAAATGAAATCATAATCCTTCTGCATGGCTCTTAATTGATTGAATAATTTGGAAATTATTCCGGTCCTTTTTGCAGGATAATTCACCTTTCCTGAATCACCAAAAATAAAATGCAGGTTAGTTTCATATTTGCTGATCAATTCACTCAAAAGCCTTTGTTCCGTTAAAAAGCTGTATAAAGTTTTATCTGCAACCATATTAATCATAATATTCGCATTTGATAAGTTTGAATCTAAATCTACAAACAATACCTTTTTACCTTTTCTGGATAATGAAAAAGCAAGATTTAATGACATAAATGTTTTGCCGGTTCCTCCCTTGCCGGAAGTAAAAGCAAAAATTTTAGAGGATATGTTCTGATCTTGATTCTTATCAAGCTTTTTAAGCTCAAACAATCTTTCTGCCTGCCCGAACATTAGTTTATCTTTCCGGAATATATCATATTGGCTATAAAATCAGGATCTGCCGAAATTATGTCATCCGGTATAACCTGTCCGTTTGTTAGGAATGAAGCAGGTACATTGAAAGTATTTATAACATTTAAGATATTTCCGTAGCTTACCGCCTCATCAATTTTGGTAAATATGACTGAACTATAATCGAATACTTTAAATTTTTCAGCAACATCAGTCAGATTTTTTGAAGTTCCGGTTGCACTTAAAACAAGATACGTTTCATTTACACCGGCTGCTTTTAAAAACTCGGTTGTGCTTAATAATTTTT
Organism: Ignavibacteriaceae bacterium; assembly: GCA_046705645.1. Taxonomy (GTDB): domain Bacteria; phylum Bacteroidota; class Ignavibacteria; order Ignavibacteriales; family Ignavibacteriaceae; genus FEN-1297. Next base: position 24,969 of record JBJKQE010000167.1, read on the forward strand.
CCTTATTATTCTGGCTCCTTCCGGCTGTGTCAATAAAAATAATATCTTTGTCTTTAAATGAATTCATCAAGCCCGGCATATCTTTAGGCTCATACGCAACCAGCATATCAACATTACTTATTTCGGAAAAAATTCTTAATTGATCAATTGCACCTAACCGGTATGTATCTATAGAAATAAGTCCTACACTTAAATTATGCAATATCTTTGATATCACTGCCAATTTTGCAATACAAGTAGTTTTGCCTACACCGGTTGGCCCGACTAATGCAACTACTTTCGGCTTGTTTTCTTTCTTAACTTCAAAATGATAAGTAGGAATCATTGAAGCTAAACTCGATAGTACATAGCTGTTCAAATTCGATTCATGAAGAAAGCCTTTGTATCTTTTAAGCTGATTAACCAGAGATGTAATAATCGGTTTACGAACTTCGTTATTAAACAAAGTTTCCACTACTTTCTTTAATTCTTTTTCAATATTATTTGTGGGCTGGGTTTTAGTCTGGCTTTTTCTTAAAAGAGGCTGTTTACTTTTTGCAACTTCTTCTTTAACGGAAGGGTTAATATATATTTTATCCGTTAATTTCTTCAGTTCATCAGGGAGATTTTGCTGCATTCGAGAAGAATTACTTTTTGCCTTATTTTCCACAGATTCCAGGACAGCTTCCATTTCCTCTATACCGGCAGTTATTTCAAACATTTTTTGAGAATTAACCCCGTAATTATAAATAACTCTTGTACCGAGGATTATTGCTTCGCCGCCAAGTTCATTTTTCATTTGTACCGAAGCTTGTTTTAATGTGGGTGCAATAAATTTTTTAATTTGCATATGCTACCTCTAATTTTTCAATAAACTCAATTTCAACATTCGACGGAAGTTCGGAATATGAAAGCACAACTACATCCGGGAAGCTCGAATTAATCAAGCGGTAGAAATACGGCCGTATTGTTGCCGATGTAATAATAATCGGTACGTAGCCCAGTGTTTTAAAATGCTCAGTATACATTTTAATAGTTCCGTTTAATTCTTTTAGCTCAACCGGATTAAGACCTAATGTTTGTACGGCTTCTTTTTGACTTTGAAGAGACTTTGTAATGCTTGATTCAACCTCTTCTCCTAAAGCGGCCGCATGTATAATTCCGTTTTGATCTTTATATAAATTAGCAATTGTATCGCCCATCGCATGGCGGACATATTCCGTAAGCACATCAATATTTTTAGTTACTTTAGAATAATCAATTAAAGCTTCCAAAATCTGCACAAGATCTTTTATCGGTATTAACTCTTTTAATAAATTCTGCAAAACTTTTTGAATAATTCCAAGAGACAAAACATCCGCATTTATATCTTCAATTACTGCCGGATATTCTTTCTTTAAATTCTCAAGAAGCTGTTTAACTGCCTGTCTGGAAAGAATTTTATCAAAGTTCTTCTTTAGAGTTTCCTGTAAGTGTGTTGATAAAACGGATATGCTGTCTACAACCGTATATTCGAGCAACTCGGCTTTATCTTTTTCTTCTCGAGTTATCCAGTAACTCGAAAGATTAAAGGCCGGGTCTTTTGCAGGGATACCGCTTAGTGCTTCGGTAACGTGTCCGGGATTCATCGCTAAAAATCTGTCCGAATATATATCATAAGCTGCAACAACATTCCCTTTTATTTTAATTATATATTCATTTGGTTCCAGTTGAAGATTATCGCGGACCCTGACCGGAGGAATTAATACACCATATTCCAATGCAATATACTTACGGGTTGATGAAATTTTTTGAAATAAATTTCCGCCCTGTTTTTCATCTACCAAACTTATTAACCCATAGCCAATCTCAATTTCAACAGGATCTACCTGAAGATACTGCTCAACTTTTTCTTCTACAGGTTCAGCTTCAACCTCTTGCGGTTCAATATTAACTGGAGATTTAGATTTAGCCTTTTTAGTTAAATAAGATGCTGTTCCTAAAGCGGCACTTAATAAAAGGAATGGTATCATCGGCATGCCGGGGATTAGTGCGAACAAACCGACTGCACCGGATACGGTTGCAAGTACCCGTGGATTTGAAGTTAGTTGTTTCCTCATTTGTAAATCTAATGCAGTCCCTGCGGCACTTCTGGTAACTACTAGTCCTGCTGCTGTTGCTATTAGTAATGCAGGTATCTGGGAGACCAAGCCGTCACCAATTGTTAAAATAGTATAATTATGTATAGCATCCGTAAAAGACATTCCTTTACCTGCTACACCAATAATAAATCCGCCGATAATGTTTATTGAATTAATAAGCAAGCCGGCAATTGCATCTCCTTTTACAAACTTGCTGGCACCGTCCATAGCTCCGTAAAATTCGGCTTCCCGGCTGATTGATTCTCTTCTGGCTCTCGCTTCGGATTCATTTATCAATCCCGTGTTTAAATCTGCATCAATCGCCATTTGTTTACCGGGCATTGCATCCAGTGTAAACCTGGCAGCAACTTCCGAAATTCTACCGGAACCTTTAATGATTACTATGAATTGTATAATTACAAGTATAATGAAAATTATAAATCCAACGACATAATTGCCCCCTACAACAAACTGTCCGAAGGTATCGATAACTTTCCCGGCATAACCGTCTAATAAAATTAATCTTGTGGAACTTATATTCAATGAAAGTCTGAAGAGAGTAAGTACAAGCAGCAAACCCGGAAAAACTGAAATATCCAAGGGTGATTGAATATATAAAGAAACAATAAGAATTAATATCGAGAGTGTAATATTAAGAGCAAGGAAAAAATCTAATAATGAAGCCGGCAATGGTATTATCATCAAGCCCAGCATAAAAATTAAGCCGAAGGCTAAAATGATATCTGTATTTCTTCCCAAAGATTTCAATTTAAACTATTGCCTTTTTCTTCTTATTTTTTAATTGATAGATATATGCCAGAACCTGAGCTACTGCCTTAAACAAAGTTGAAGGAATTTCATCGCCAATATTACAGATTCTATAAAGAGCTCTTGCTAATTCACGGTCTTCATGAATAGGTACGTCATTTTCTCGTGCAACTTCTTTTATTTTTTGAGCTAATTCGTCAACACCCTTTGCAACAACTTTAGGCGCCGAGCTTTTTATAACATCATATTTTAGTGCAACTGCAAAATGAGTCGGGTTTGTTATTACTACATCAGCTTTAGGAACATTCTGCATCATTCTGTTTTTTGCAGCGGCGTATTGCAGTCTACGTATACGAGACTTGATCTGAGGATCACCTTCCGATTGCCTGTTTTCTTCTTTAACTTCCTGTTTGGTCATCATCATATCTTTAATAAATTTTTTCTTCTGGAATACAAAATCGACTGCAGCAATTACCGTGTAAAGAAGCGATATCTTCCATAAAAGACTGAATGACGATTGAACCATATATTTTACAATTTCGGGGATTGTTAATTCTACAAGTATTGAAGATCCTTTTATAAATCCAGACAACATGGAATATGTAAACCCGCCAATTAATACCAGCTTTAGTAAAGATTTTGCAAGTTCAACTAAAGAACCAGATGAGAAAAATACTTTTTTCATTCCGGTAAACGGGTTGAATCTGCTTAATTCGGGTTTCAATGCTTTGGGGCTAAATTTTAATCCCACCTGTGCTATATTGGCTACCAGGCTTACAACAAACAGAACAATTAATATCGGGGCAAGAGTAATTAAAAAGAAAAAAAGAGTATCCTTCGTAAAACTTTGAATCATATCTTTATTAATATTCAGAACATCAAGGTTATTAAAAATTTTGATTGAAAAATCCGAGATGCGGCTGCTTAAATAACTCTGCGTAAAGTATACCATCAATAAACCGGAAGTAAAAATAGCAAATGCATTTACTTCGGTACTTTTAGCTACCTTTCCTTCTTTACGGCTATCCTCCAGCTTTTTACCGGTAGGTTGTTCGGTTTTTTCCTGGCCGTCAGTTTCAGCCATAATTACTGCCCCATCGCTCTAATAATTGACATTAAATTATCCTCATAACCTTTCAATAAAAATTTTATTACATATAAATAAACCGGCGCCAGAACTACCAGTAATAAAAAACCAAGTCCCACAACTAGGGGCTGAACAACAAAGAATACCTGCATTTGAGGAATAACTTTAGCAATAATACCTTCGGCCAGATATATTAAAAAATACGAAACCATTATAGGCGAAGCTATCTTTACGGCAATTATAAATACATCGGCGGAATATTTAATAAGCAAGTGATAAACGGATTCATTAATTGTAAATACTCCTAAATGAACTACCGAAAAGGAATAAACAAGTGCACTGATTATATAATGATGACCATTTATTAAAAAGAATAACAGCAGCGAAGCCATGAATAAGACCTGCCCTATTTCATTAGAACTTGTACCGTCTACGGGATCTAATGTTTCTGCCATAGATAATTCCATATTCAGACCAATTATTGATCCCGCAAATTGAATTCCGTAAAAAACAAAGTTTAACATATAACCTAAAATCAAACCGGTAATTATTTCTTTCACTGCATTGGCGAACAACCAGCCGAGTGTAAATTCTATTACAATTGTTGATTTATTAATTGTTAAAAAAACTATATATGCAATTACAAGTGCTAAAAATACTTTGACCAGATTCGGAATTGATTTATGATTGTAAATAGGCGAAGCAAAAAACGCTGCCATTATTCTTAAAAAAATAAGAAGTACTATCACAAAATCGCCGACCGGGATATTAATCATTTTACTACTGTAATAAATATTGTTAGCATTTTGTTTGTAAATGTCATCACTTTATCAATCATCCAAGGCAGCATAATAATAATTGTTATTCCGGTTATAAGAATTTTGGGAACAAATGTCAGAGTCATTTCCTGTATAGACGTGGCCGCCTGAAAAATAGAAATTATAATACCTGCTACCAGTGAAACACCCAGTATAGGTAATAAAATTATAAAGGTTGTATAAAATGCTTCTTTTAAAATTTCGATTATTAATTCTTCAGTCATTTATGAAAAACTCCTTACTACAGATCCGATTATTAAATGCCATCCGTCTACAAGGATGAATAATAAAATTTTAAATGGCAGCGAAATAAGAGTAGGCGGAAGCATCATCATTCCCATAGACATTAAAATACTTGCAATAATCATATCAATCATTACAAAAGGTATAAAGAGGAAAAAACCGATTATAAAGCCTGCTCTTAACTCACTAAGTACAAATGCCGGAATTAATATGTAAGTCGGAAGATCCTTTCTGTCATCAGGTCTTTTAAGATGAGCTAATCCGATAAACAATTCCAGGTCATCATTTCTAACATTTCGAAACATGAAATCCCGTACAGGCTCAATACCTTTGTCGTATGCTTGTTCAGCAGTAATTTTACCGTCCATCAGCGGCTTAAGCGCCGTATCATTTACCTTACTCCATGTAGGAGCCATTATAAAAAAAGTAATAAATAAAGAGACACCTGCTATTAACTGACTTGGGGGCATCTGTGGCGTACCCAAAGCGGTTTTTAAAAAATGAAAAACTATAATTATTCTTAAATAAGAAGTTGTCATTATCATCAACGAAGGGGCTAAGGAAAGGACTGTTAAAAGCAGTAATAACTGCAATGTAACCGAAATATCGCCAGGCTTGTTTGAAGTACCTACATTTATTCCGATGTGAGGAAATGGAACCGAAGTCACCTGTTGTGCATGTACTAAAACCGGACTAATAACAATAAACAATAAAAGTAGAATAAAAATCTTTTTCATTTCAGTCCAATATTCTTTTTTAATAAATCTAAAAAGTTAGTTTTATTATCCTTATCAGAAAATGTGTCGCATAATTCTTCAGGCTGGTCTAATTCTTTAAGAAGTGAAATAGAATGATCGCTTACTCCAAGCACGAGAAGTTTATCATCTACTTTTACGACGGAAATAAATTTTTTAGGCATAATCATATGAGAACTTATTACGTTAATAGAAACCGATCCTTTTTTATTACCTTTAAATGAAATTCCGTATTTTTTTATAAAAAACAGGACTCCATACAACAAACCTACTATTAGTATTAAAGGAACAATTGCTTTTAATATATCCAGAAAAGACATTAGTATAATCCTTTTAATCTATTGGCAGCTTCATTCAGGTTTGTAATTCTGATACCGAAATGTTTATCAATAACAACTACTTCGCCTTCGGCTATTTTTTTATTATTTACATAAATGTCCACCGGTTCACTGGCTAATTTATCCAGTTCGATAACATAGCCTCTTTCGAGTTCCAGAATTTCTTTTATCTGCATTTGAGTTCTACCAAGCTCTATAAATACATTTAGCTGAAGATCTTGAAGAAAATTTAATTTATCCGAGGAAGAGACTCCCTTAATTTTGGCGTCATCAAACTCTTCAAAATCAGCAACACCGGCCGTCACTTTAGAATTTTTCGATTTTTCATGAGGGCTGGAAAATACTTCCTCATTTGCTTCATTATCTTCTTGAGGCATTTGGTTTTCTCTTTCTGTACTATCTCCCATTATTTTACCTATTATAATTTATTGTTCGTTTCTGCTTTTCTAGTAATTTTTATTGCTTTATGTTTATTAACAACACCAGCTCGCCCGTAAAAAAGATTTTTTTTACCGACTTTTATTAAATGCTCATCACTAATCTTAGTATCAAGTTTAATGATATCTCCTTTTTCAAGTTCAAGTAATTCTTTTACCGTAATTTTTGCCTGACCAAACTCCACGGCAACAGCCAAAAAAGTTTTGTATAAATGATTTGCTAAAATTTCACTAGATGTGGTGCCTTTATATTTAGTAGGTCTTATTGAAGACAGTTTTTGAGATGAAAGTTTTGATAATATTGTATCGAAAGCAAAAGTTGCAAAACAAACATTCATCATATAAGATTTTTCACCAATAATAATCTCAAATGAGATTAATAATACCGACTCGCTTTGTGAAGTAATTTGTGCAAAGTCAATATCCGATTCGAATCTTTCAACTCTAAACTCATAGTTATCAACCATCTGCCATGCTTTGCGCATATCAAGCATAACTCTTTCGGAAACTACGGTAAGTACTTTTTGTTCAATAGGTGTAATAATATTTATCTGTTTAGATCCCGTGCCGCTGCCTCCGAGGAGTCTATCTACCAAAATAAGAGATAGGTCAACATTCAATTCCAAAATACCTTTTATGTCGGTATTCTTTATATCAAAAGTATATAAACAGGCAGGATTAGAAACTGATAATACATATTCTGAATAATAAATCTGGTCGATAGAAGTAACATTAATATTTACAATACATTGAAGTTTGGAAACTAAAAACGAAGCAAAACTTTCGGCAAAATTTTCATGAATATTTCTTATAGTTCTAAGCTGATTTTTCGAAATTCTATTCGGTAACCGAAAATCAAAAAGTACAGCTTCCTTTTCGGAATTTTGAGAAGGGCTTTGTTCCTCGCCGCTTTTTACTTTATTCAGCAGAAGATCTATTTCTTGTTGTGAAAGTACTTCAGCCATAATTTTATTGAATTATATATTTACTAAAATAGACGTCATTTATAGTTACATTGGGAATCAATTTTTTAAGTTTCCCGGTAATTTCCATTTTTAATGTATCTCTATAAGCAGTGTTTGCCAATTCTGTTATATCCTTACTGGAAAGTGTTGTAATTACTACATCCTTAACCATAGCCTCCCGCGACTTTAACTCTGATTCCATTTCGGATTTTGGGATATCAAAACCTACTGTAGTTAACAATAATCTTTTACCGTCTGTATTGGCAGGGTTTACAATTAAATCACTTATTGAATAAATGTACTTGCCTAATTCGATCGGAGCTTTTTCTTCGGTATTCTTTACCTTGGTTTCTTTTACATTTTTAACCGGCGGAAGGCCGTCTTGGCTTTCTATTTTTTTTATTAAAACGTTAGCTGTAACAAAATAAACCAAGATAAGTTGTAATATGAAAATCGGAATACCAAATAATAAAATTTTGGTATTGAAAGAAGATTTTGGTGCCGGAGCTTTAATTTCTTCTATTTTTTTATCTTCTGATATTTCTTCTGGTGCTGCCATAATTTTTTATAATTTTTGATTTATTGTTCAATTGATATGCCAATAAAATCAGTAATTATATAATTGAAATTATTGAATGAAATACATTTAAAGTGGTTATTATTCTACACTTGGTTGATTTTGTAAAGGTTTAAATAGATAAAAAGAAAAAGGAGTACCGTCAGCCGGCACTCCTCTTTTTCGGAAGGAAATTAGTGAGTTATCTTATAAGATTTGTAATGTCCTGTAATAAAGTATCTGAAGTTGTTATTACATGTGCATTAGCTTCAAAACCCCTTTGAGCTACAATCATATTTGTAAACTCTTTAGCCAGGTCTACATTCGATTGTTCCAAAGCGCCGGACTGCATTGTTGTTGCGGTGGTTTCACCGGGTTCGCCAACTATCGGATCTCCGGAGTTTGCAGCAACCGTGTACATGTTGTCACCTACGCTTACCAATCCGTTATTATTGGCAAATGTTGCAACCATAACTTGAGCTAAAGACTGTGATTGACCATTGGAAAAAACGCCTACTATATTTCCATACTGATCTATATTTATATTGGAAAGCGATGCCGAAGCAGAACCATTTTGGGTTAATGCAGAAACCTGAGAACTTAATGAGTTTTGTGTGATACCTGATGATCCCGAACCAAAATCTAATTGAATTGTTTGATTTTCAGCTCCACCGGCAGGTGCATACGATAGTATTGCCGGATTTGGAGACATGGTCGAAATTTGTCCGTTCGAATCAAATGTTATTGTTCCCGAATTGTTAGACAATGTTCCGTCCGCTGCAGGTATGGAAGCATTCCATCTCCAGGTATTTAAATCGGTTTTTGTGAATTGTACCGATAAAGTATGCGCATTTCCTAAAGAATCATAAACAGAAACAGAGCCGTTTATAATAGTTGGGGTTCTATTGTCATCTACAATGTAGCTTAAAGTATTATCCGTTCCTGTTCTAACTGCCGTAGCATCCAATGAGATATCTCCCGTATCAATATTCAATCCGTTGGAAGTAGTTGTAAGTGCGGGAATAGTGTAAGTGCCCGGACCGCCGGTACCATTAATTGTAACGCCGCTGGCAAGAGGAGAAGTCGGTGTAAAATCACGAAGTACTGTGCTTCCGTTACTAATTTTGTAATCTATGATATATGTATTTGCGGCTGTCTCAGTATATTTCATTGTAAGAGTAAGAGCATTTCCATTCTTATCGTAAATAGTACAATCCTTTGTTGTATCTGTAGGATATGTGGCTGCAGGAATAATGGTGCCGCTTTGTACTACATTTTGAGTTTGAGTATCGGTTGAGCTGCTTTGCAGGTTTCCGCCCCATGTTGTATCCGATGTCTTTATTGCCGGAATTTTTAAATTTTTATCAATTTTAACATTTTGAATTGTATTACCGGAAGGAATTTCTCCGTCAACAGCAACCTTACCCTGAACTACAGCACCGTTTTGCGGATCAACTAAGTTACCGTCTGCATCAAAAATAAAAGAGCCGGCCCTGGTATAATAGTTTTGACCGTTGCTCTTCAAAATAAATAAGCCCGGGCCCTGAAGCGCTAAGTCCGTTGTATTTCCAGTCTGTTCAAATGTTCCCTGTGTCCAGTTTGTATCTATGGAATTGATTTTTGATCCCAAACCTATTTGGAAACTGTTAGTCCCACCGGTTGTTGCAGTTGGGTTGGTACCTGCCTGAACAAACTGATTGAATGTATCACTAAAAGTAACTCTCGAACCTTTAAATCCAATAGTATCGACGTTAGCAATATTATTGCCGATAACATCCATCATAGATTGAAGATTACGCATTCCGGATACGCCGTCGAATAGTGAATTAAGAAGTGCCATTTTAACCTCCTAAGATTTTTATTGTTAGTTGATTCGACTTCAGTCAGTCGGTCGAATCAGCAGAGCGTCCTAAAAGGTCCCGC
>JBJKQE010000168.1:0-5403 GCA_046705645.1 Ignavibacteriaceae bacterium
AATCTTTTTGATGCGGATCGGGATAACGATTTAAATTTAACTCTTTAATTTCCGTAAAGGTAGACCCCCAGCTGTTTTCATTAGCATCCAATAAAATGCCTTTATCGCTTTCATAAATGTCGCGGGCAGAGGTATACGGCTTTAAGTTCTGAATATTTTTTCTTACTAAATTTTCTAGTTTCATTTCATTCTTATTGATACTGCTTTTTTATGTGCTTCCAAACTTTCTGCTTCGGCAAGTGTTTGAACAGCATTAGAAATGTTTTCCAAACCCTTTTTGGTTAAATTTTGAAATGTAATTGATTTCATAAACATTTCAACCGAAACACCTCCAAACGTTTTCGCAAAGCCGGATGTCGGTAGAGAGTGGTTTGTGCCTGAGGCATAATCACCGGCGCTTTCCGGCGAATATTGACCGAGAAATACTGAGCCTGCATTTTTAATTTCAGAAACATATTTCTTTGCACTCTTAACATTGATTATAAGATGTTCAGGTGCGTAAATATTACTAAAATCAATTGCCTGCTCTATTTCATCTACAATTAAAGTAAAAGAATTTTCAAGGGCTTTTGCTGCAAAATCTTTTCTCGGTAAAAATTTTAACTGCTGCAAAACTTCTTCGTTTATCTTTTGGGCAACACCTTTAGATGTTGTGATTAAAACAACCTGAGAATCCGGGCCGTGCTCAGCCTGCGACAAAAGATCTGCGGCAACAAAAGAAGGATCTGCGTTTTCGTCTGCGATAACTAAAACTTCACTGGGTCCGGCAGGCATATCAATTGAACTTCCTTCCGGATCAATGCTGACCAATAGTTTTGCAGCTGTAACATATTGGTTTCCGGGTCCGAATATTTTATTAACTTTCGGAATCTTAATATCTCCAAAAGCCATTAATGCAATTGCCTGCGCTCCGCCAATTTTATAAAATTCTTTTATTCCGCACAGCTTTGCAGCATAAAGAAGAGGTGCGTTTATCTTTCCGTTTTTAGATGGAGAACAAACAACAACTCGCTTACAGCCTGCAATTCCGGCGGGTATTCCGAGCATTAACATTGTTGAAGGTAAGACTGCACTCCCGCCGGGAATGTAAAGTCCGACATTTTCAATCGGCCTGAATTCCCTTGAACAACGGATTCCCGCCATGGTTTCAACTTCGTATCTTTTGGGGATTTGTTCTTTATGAAACTTCTTTATATTCTCGGCCGCTAAAATCAAGGCTGCTTTTATTTTAGGCTCAAGGTTTTTTTCCGCTTCTTTAAATTCGTCTTTTGTTATCTTAATTTGATCGCTTTCAAATCCGTCAAATTCTTTTGCATATTTAAGAACAGCCTTTAATCCTTTTGATTTGACATTTTCTAAAATCGGTTTAACAATTTCAAATGTCTTATCTAAATTTATAGAAGGACGCTTTGTTAATTCTTCTAATTCTTTTGGAGATAATTTATTTAAATAATATGTTCTCATTGTATCATGTTGTCAATTGGTAATAAAAGAATCCCAGAGGCGCCTGCCTTTTTTAAATCATTTATAATCTGCCAAAATTTATCCGATGGAATTACCGCATGAACAGCCAGCATATTTTCTTCTGCAAGATGTAAAACTGTCGGGCTTTTAAGAGATGGGATAATATTTAAGATTCTTTCCAGCGATTCCTTGGGAACATTCATCATTAAATATTTAGATGAATGCGCCGTTTTAACCGATCGAATCCTTCTTAAAAGGTCGTTCAGTATTTCGTTGAGTTTTGAATCATTTAAGGTTTGGCCTGCGGAAATTAAAACAGCCTCGGAATCAAATACATTGAAAGATTTCTTTAGTTTGTTCATCATCAAAGTATTGCCGGTAGAAACGATGTCGCAGATTAGATCCGCAACACCCAAAGAGGGAGCAATTTCAACCGAGCCGCTTAATTCTATTACCTTGGCATTTATATTATTATTTTTTAAATATTCTTTTAAAATTCTTGGATATGTTGTCGCGATTGTTTTTCCATTTATATCCTCAATTTTTTTTAGTTCGTTTTTTTCAGGATAAGCAAACATCAAGCTGCATCTTCCAAATCCTAATTTTTCCAAAACTTTTGTGCCTGCCTGTTTTTCATAAATTACATTTTCTCCTACAATTCCAATATCTGCAACTCCGTCCTGTACATATTCCGGTATATCATCATCTCTTAAAAAAAGAATGTCTATAGGAAAGTTTCTTGCAGATACAACCAGCCGCTCCGAATAATTTTCAATATCTAAACCACACAAACCTAAAAGTTCTAACGACTTTTCTGTTAATCTTCCTTTTTTTTGTAATGCTAATTTCAAATTTCCATTCATTCTTTTTATCCTTTAAAAGCAAAAACCCCGACATTTGCCGGGGTGTAATTTTCATTTATTCAATTATTTTAGCACGATCCGGCAGGAAAAAATATCTTGGGATGATGGTGAACCGTGTTTTTGTTTATTTTCATTGTTAATAAATTATAATTTTTGTTGAACGTAGTGCAAACATAAAGAAAATAAATAGAAATTCAAATGAGCTGCATCTATTGAAATTTCTAACAAAAAACTTCCTTTTCTTAAAATATATCAAGCAGCTTAAACGACATAATTAAAATTGCTATTATTAAAACTACTTTTATAAGTTTATCTCCTTTTTTAACCGATGCTTTGGCCGCCCACCATCCACCTATAGCGTTTCCGACAGCCAGACTTATTCCGAATAACCAATTAACGCTTCCTGTAAAAATAAATATAAGAAGCGCCGGTACTGTATAAACCAGTACAATAAAAACTTTATGCATATTAACATGAACCAAATCAAATTTTAATAAGTAATTTAATGCGGCCATTATTATAAATCCGACCCCAACCTGGATGAAACCTCCGTAAAAGCCTATAAATAACATAGCTAAAATAACCGAAACAGTAATTTTTTTATTTGATGTATTATCAAAAACTACTTTTGCTTTAGGTATGATCATTGAAATAATTATACCTATCATTACAACGCCGAGTATTTTTTGAAATAAAGCATCGCTTATTTTTACAGCTAACACTGCTCCTGCGATGGCGCCAGGAAGCGTGAACAATGAAAGTTTTAAACTTAAATTGAATTGCTGATATTTTTCTTTTTTAAAAGAATAGACAGCAGAAATGTTTTGTATAAAAATTGCAATACGATTTGTACCGTTTGCAACAGCAGCATCTAATCCTAAAAAGATTAATGTCGGAAGCGTAAGAGTAGATCCTCCGCCGGCGGTAACATTCATAAAACCGGCGATTAGTCCTACTCCAAATAAAATTAATATTGAAAATATTTCGGGCAAAAAATTAACTCATAAAATGATTTCAAATTTATTACTTAATTTTAATGTTAGCAAAACACCGTTAATAGAATAGATAAATTAGAGTTAACTTATTATCTGCTTTTATCTAAGATTTAAATTATTAATGTTAAGAAGTTGTTTATAAATCAAGAATATCTTGTTAATAATTTTTTACTTTTGAACATGGTGTTTGCAGAGTATGCTTTTTTGTTTTCCTATCCACATATAAAAATAAAATTTTATTCAATGGTTTTAATAAACCAAAAGGATTTTTGTGTTATTAACATATCAACACGCTTATTATAATAATTATTAATTTTAAATTAATCTTAATATTAATAATAATGGTGTTAACTACAGGCTGCTCATTACATTTTAAAATTATAAGAGACAAGTTTTAATTGATTATTAAAAACTTTTAGGGTAATTTTTGGAGGATGTTAATAGTATATTGATGAATCAACAATAACAGCGGAACAGAAGCCAAAAAAGAGGGTCGTTTTATAATCGTTCCAACATTTAAAGGAGAAAACAGATTAAAATTTCAGCTTAAATTTTAATAATATTTCAACTGTAATAATTGGTTTTTATAAAATTAAATGATTTAAATTCTAAAAGCTTAAATAAGACAGAAAATATCAAAATTTTAAAAAATTCTTAACTTTTTATCCAGCCAATTCGTTGAGATTCGCAATAAAAAATTGTATTTTTAAAAGTTAATTTAGGAGAAAAATTAAATGCAGTTTAACGTCAACAGTAAAGTTTTAGAAAAGCTATTAGCAAAAATAATTCCTGCAGTTCCAGCAAGAACACCCATGCCGATTTTAGAAAACTTTCTGTTTGATATTAAGGATGGAGCCTTAAATGTTTGTGCTACCGACCTAGAAATAGCTCTCAGATCTTCAATTAACGTAGCAACAGACGAAAACGTTAAAATGGTTATTCCGGCAAGACTGCTTTTCGATATTATTCGTTCATTAAATGAGACGCAAATCCATTTTGAAACCGAAAGCAATTCTAAATTAAAATTAACAACAGATAACGGCGTTTATAATATAGGCTTTTCTTCCCCTGAGGATTTTCCGGCTATTCCAACAGTATCCGAAGAAAAAGAAATAGTAATTGGCGGCAAAGATTTGAAAAGATTAATAGACCTTACATCTTTTGCTATGAGCAAGGAAGACATGCGGCCTGCAATGACAGGCACCTTATTTGAGTTTACACAAGAAGGATTAAAATTTGTTACTACCGACGGCCACAGATTAGTAAAATTTATGAACAAAAGTGTGAAGACCGATATAGTCGAACAATATATAGTTCCCGAAAGAGCAATTACAGTTCTTTCAAAATTACTAGCCGAAACCGATGTAAAAATCCATTTGAGCAAGACGAACATATCTTTTCACTTAGGAGAACTGGAATTTATATCCAGACTTATCGGAGAAAAGTACCCATCATACAACAGTGTTATTCCTTTAGAAAATGAAAATTTAATGAAAGTAAAAACAGGCGAACTGCTGTCGTCTATAAAACGAATGATTTTGTTTTCAACATCAAATTCAAAACAAGTTAAGTTTTCAATTTCTAAGGACAAAATTGAAGTATCTGCCGAAGATATTGATCACGGTTCTAATGCAAAAGAAAATATTTTTTGTGAGTATTCCGGCGAGCCGATGGATATAGGATTTAATACGACATATGTAAACGATATTTTATCTCACATAGAGGGAGATGAAATAATATTTAAACTTCATTCACCAACCAAAGCATGCATTATTGAGCCGTCTGTAGTTGATGAAAATGAGGAATTAATGATGTTATTGATGCCGGTTCGACTAAACAATTAAGATGATATTATCCTCCATTCAATTAAAAAATTTTAGGAGCCACAAAGATACGCAGTTAAATTTTTCCGATGAGCTAAACTACATAATAGGAGGGAACGGCCAAGGAAAAACATCTATTTTAGAAGCGATTTATTACCTGTGTACAACTAAAAGCAACAATTCAAAATCAGATAATGAAGTGGTTAGGTTTAACGAAGAAGAGTTTGAAATTACAGGTCAGTTTAAGAATTTAACAGA
>JBJKQE010000169.1:0-12638 GCA_046705645.1 Ignavibacteriaceae bacterium
AAAATCGGGATCGTAACCAAAAGGGTTAGAAGAGAGAAGAAAATTGAAATGTACCTAACCTTCATAGAACCTCCTCTTTCAATAGATTTATGAAATTTGGAATGAAATTCTTAAAAAAAGTCTAAAATGTCAAGTTCGGCTTCTTTTAATTTATCTTTCCTTAATAAAATTATCAGTTTTTTAAAATAGATTTACTAAACTTAAAGTTCTAGAACTTAAATTTGATTTTCAAAAATAATGTAATATAAGTTGAAGGACCGTTGTTTTTTATAAATGAAAACAATTGCAAAGGAATTTAAGCAATAAATTTATAAAAGTTAATACCTCAATATTATGTTTTTATTAAAATTGGATAAAAACAAATATTCTATAATAAAAATGCAATAAATGTTAGAATTTATAATTTAATTTTCTCATTTTTGTATTCATTTATTTTTAATACACGTTAATGAATAAAATATACGGCGGATCTTTTTTTATTATCCTATCTTCAATTATCCTAATTATTTCCGGTTGTTCCGGTACAAGCAGATATGCTGAAAGAGAAAATGCAAATGTAGCTTCCGGAAGTGTACCTATTAGAGTTTTAATTTCGAATAATGACAAAAATCTGGAATACACAGTAAATGAAACAATTATTTTGTATAATGAAAATAAAGAAACTGCAATAGTTAAAAAGGGAAATGTTTTAACATTTTCGCCTGATGGCGGCAATATAAATTTAATTATTTCCGATAGAACCTTTAATGGAAGATATTTTGAATTGAAGGGCTATAAGGCAAATAATATGATATCATACAACGGGAAGGAATATAGAGGATATTTAAAGATTATCTCCGACGAGAATTCCGTAAAAGTTATTAATAGAATTTCCCTAGAAGATTATTTAAAAGGAGTTGTACCTGCCGAAATGCCGATTGGTCCGGGAGAAAGTTATTTCCAAGCTTTAAAAGCTTTTACAATTTGTGCCAGGACTTATGCTGTTATGAAGATGGGCAATAATAATTCTCTCTTTGATGTTTATTTGGATACAAGAGATCAAGTTTATAGCGGTGCGGATGCTGAAAATCCATTATCAAATAAAGCGGTAAACGAAACTAAAAATTTAATTCTAGCTTATGAAGGTAAACCGGCAATAGTATTTTATTCTGCAGCATGCGGCGGACATACCGAAGATGCAAGCAATGTTTTTAAAGGAACCGACGAACCGTATCTAAAAGGTATTACGGATGGGGATCCCCCGAATTGTTCGATAGAACCGCATTTTAATTGGACAGAAAAGTATCCGGCAAAGATTTTTATTGATAGACTTAATTCGGCAGGATATATCAATAACAATAATTATTTTTTAAAAGATGTTAAAGTTGAAAGCAGGTTCATGTCAGGCCGAGTTAATGATCTTCAAATTATATTGGTATCCGATAATGGAGATAAAAAAATAATTAATGTTAACGGAAATAACATTAGATCTATTATTAAAACCGCTGACGGCAGGCATATCCTGCGAAGTACTATGTTTAATATATATTTAAATAATAACGGTGAAGTTATAATTGACGGAAAAGGAAACGGCCATGGAGTAGGGCTCTGCCAATGGGGCGCTATAAACCTTTCCGTTGAAGGGAAAAATTATAAGCAAATACTTTCTTATTATTTCCCGGGGACAGAAATTCAGGAGTTAAAATGATTCAAACTAATTTACCGATTTTTCTGGCTTCAAAATCTCCAAGAAGAAAAAAACTTTTAAAACAATTAAATTTAAAATTTAAAATATTAGATATTGAAATTGATGAAACTATACGAAATAGCGAAGGCCCGATTCATGCTGTAAAGAGATTATCAATTAAAAAATTAAATAAAGCTAAATTTCATGTAAATAAAGGCATTATTATTACTGCCGATACAATTGTAGTGCTTAATAAAAAAATAATAGGCAAACCTGTTGACAAAGATGATGCTAAAAAAATATTAAAAATGCTAAGCGGGAATACTCATTCAGTTTATACCGGATTTTCAATTTATAACTCGGCTAGAGGGTTAAAAATAACCGGCTATGAAAAAACGTTTGTCACATTTAGAAAATTATCAGTAAATGAAATAGATGAATATATTAAAACGGGTAGCCCCATGGATAAAGCCGGTGCTTATGGAATTCAGGATGATTTTGGAGCAGTATTCATAAAAAAAATTAACGGATGCTATTATAATGTAGTAGGCCTTCCTTTAACAAAAGTTTACCAATCTTTATTAAAGGTAGTTTAAATTGTTAAAAAAAATCAAAAGAAATATTTTTATTGCTCTGGGTATAACAGGCCTTCTTTATCTCGCTTTTTCAATTTATGCTAATTTTAATGATGTTGTGTCTTCATTTGAAAAGTTTAACTGGCTGCTTTTACCTTTATTACTGATATTATCTTTTGCAAATTATTTCTTTAGATTTTTAAAATGGGATTACTATTTAAATGTCTTAAAAGTCAATGTTAAAAAGATAGATTCTTTCTCAATCTTTATGTCGGGTTTAATTATGAGTGTTACCCCGGGTAAAATGGGAGAGCTTTTAAAATCATATCTTGTCAAAGAAGTTACCAAAACGCCCATAAGTAAAACTTTGCCTATAATTTTTGCGGAGAGAATTACAGATTTCATCTCGTTGATTATTATAACATTAATCGGAGCTTATGTTTTTAATTTTGGCAGGGGAATAGTCATCGGTGTCGGTATTTTTTTCATTTTTATACTTATAGTAATAAGTAATAAAAAAATTGCTTTGCCGCTAATCGGATTACTGGAAAGAAATAAATTTCTTGTTAGATATTTAAAAGATATTCATATGGCTTATGAAAGTTCTTACCTGATGCTTAAACCGGTACCCTTAATTAATATGACACTTTTAAGTTTAGTTGCCTGGTCATTTGAATGTTTGGGATATCATATAATTCTTATTAATTTTGGGATGAAGATTAGTTATTTATGGGCTTCTTTTAGTTATGGATTCTCAACTATAGTCGGAGCCTTAACAATGCTGCCGGGAGGACTAGGGGTTACGGAGGGATCTCTTACTTTTATGCTAATAAGAAATAATTTCCCCAAAGACCTCGCTGTTGCATCGACCTTTATTATAAGGATTGTTACACTTTGGTTCTCCGTTTTTGTCGGTATATTTAGTGTTTCATTCTATCAAAATAGATTCGGTAAAATAACAGTGGAAGCAGTATCTGATTAAGCAAGAGAGGTATTTGATAGTTTAATTAAAAAGTTTTTCACCTTGGAACTAAAATAATTGCAAAATAGAAGGTGAGAAATAAAATAAAAAGTATTTTTATTTACTAATTAATAGTTAAAATAGTATCAGAAGTTAATTTCTTGATTTTCAAGAAGGTGCTTGTTATATTCAAAGGGTAGAAATATTTGTAAAAAAAGGAGTTGATATGTCAGAAAGTAATTTAGGTAAAGGTTTATTAGTAGGTTTTCTTGCCGGTGGAGTTGTAGGTTCTGTATTAGCTTTATTATATGCGCCAAAAAGCGGTAAAGAATTGAGAAATGATATTAAAATTAAAGCAGATGGCTATATGGATGAAGCTGATAAGTATATCGAAGAGGCAAAGGACAAAGCAAAAGAACTAATTAATGAAGGAAAGAAAAAATCGGAAAAATTAATTAGCGATGCTAAAGTGAAATCCAATGAATTGCTTAAAGATGCGGAAAAGATTTTCAATGATGCTAAATCCAAAACTACATGGGCCGTTAATCAGGGTAAGCAAACCTTGGATGCTGAAAGCTCAAGGCTTAAGGATGCTGTAAAAGCCGGTGTTGATGCCTATAAAAGTACTAAGAATTCATAAATATTGGATAATTTGAAATAAAATATGAGCTTAGTTTCAATATTCTCAATTATCTTATTAGCTTCGGCTTCAGTACTATGTATTGCGTTAGTAGTATATTTAAATAGGATTACTACATCCATTAAAGATATAAAATCTGAAATTCAAGATTTAAATTCAGAAATAAAACCTCTTATTGCCTCTTCAACTAATTTAAGTGAAAAGTTAAATCGTATATCGGAGGAAGCGGGCAATCAATTAAATGTAACAAAAGGAATTGTAAATAAATTTGATGAAAGGGTAGATACCATATTAGAGTTGGAGGAAAAAGTACGTGAAGGTTTTGCTGGTCCTGTTTTAGACCTTATAAAAAGCCTTTCAGCAATCACCAACGGAGTAAGTGCTTTTTGGAATGCCTACAAGAAAAAATAATAAAAAAATATAGTTCAATCTCACCTTGAATTTAAGGAGGAATGTCACTTGAAAGAATATGGCGCTGAATCAGTACGTAATATTGCATTAATTGGCCATGGCGGAAGCGGCAAAACTTCATTATCCGAAGTTTTTCTTTATACTGCCGGCGAAATAAATAGAATAGGGAATATAGCTGAAGGCAATACTACTTCGGACTATACACCTAACGAAATTGAAAAACAAATATCTATCTCAACTTCTCTTCTTCATCTCGAATGGAACAATTCAAAAATAAATATTTTAGATACCCCCGGTTATTCCGATTTTTTAGGTGATGTAAAAGCTGCTCTTCGTGTTGTAGATACTGCGGTTTTAATCTTAAAATCAGCCGAAGGTGTTGAAGTTGGATCTGAAAGTACTTTCCGTTTCGCGAATGAGTACAAATTGCCGAATGCAATATTAATTAACAAAGTTGATAATGAACATTCCAATTTTAGTGAAACCGAAAAGCAGGCTAAAGATAGAATTTCCGGAAATGCTATTGTCGTTACTTTTCCCATAATCGAAGGGATTAATTTTAATACTGTAATAGATGTTATTTCCATGAAGGCATATGAATATGGTGAAGCCGGGAGTAAAAAAGTTAATGTTAAGGATATTCCCGCCGAAGTTCAAAGTATGGCGGAAAGTTACCGTACGGAGTTAATTGAAAAAGTTGCTGAAATATCCGAAGATTTGATGAATAAATATTTTGAAGAAGGAACCCTATCGCCGGAGAATCTGGATATGGGATTAAAAACTGCTATTCGTAAAGGAAATCTAACTCCGGTATTTGCCGTATCGGCATCTAAAGGAGTTGGTATTAATAATTTTTTGGATTTTGTTTCAAAATATTTTCCCACACCTAATGATAGAGAGGGAGAAGAAGTAACTTTAAAAGATACAGACAATAAAATTCTCCTAAAACCGGATGCTTCGGGTGAATTGGTGATGTTCATTTTTAAAACAATTTCGGAACAGCATGTAGGTGAACTTTCACTATTCAAGGTATATTCAGGTACAGCTACAGCAGGCCAGGATTTGCTAAACCAAAACAATGAAAAGACCGAACGCTTAAGTCAATTATCTATATTAAATGGACATAATAGAACCGATGTAACAAAGATTCTTGCCGGCGATTTAGGAGCTGTGGTTAAATTAAAAGATACGCATACAAACAATACTTTAACTACAAAAAATCTTTCAGTGGTAATACCAAAAATATCATTTCCTGATCCGGTAATTAATAGTGCAATAATTCCAAAAGCAAAAGGTGATGAGGATAAAATTGCATCGGGTCTTCATACTTTGCATGAGGAAGATCCTTCCTTTAGTGTTAAGTTTGACCCTGAAATTTCACAAACTATTGTTTCCGGGCAGGGTGAGCTTCAACTAAGTTTGGCTGTTAAAAGATTAAAAGAAAGATACGGTGTAGATGTAGATATGGTTGAACCGAGAGTTCCTTATAAGGAAACAATAAAAGGAAGAGTAGACGATGCTGAGTACAAGCATAAAAAGCAATCCGGCGGAAGAGGACAATACGGCCATGTTCATTTTAAGTTAGAACCGCTGCCTAGAGGTAAAGGATTTGAATTTGAAGATGCAATTGTAGGCGGTGTAGTTCCCGGTCGTTTTGTGCCGGCAGTAGAAAAAGGGATTGTCGAGACGATGCAGAAAGGTGTTATATCGGGTAATACCGTTGTTGATGTTAAAGTAACTTTATTTGATGGCACATACCATACCGTCGATTCTGATGAAATGTCTTTTAAAATTGCTGCTTCTCAATGCTTTAAAAAAGGAATGCTGGATGCAAGACCATGCTTGTTGGAACCAATCTATATAATAGAAGTTACGGTTCCGGAGGAATATATGGGCGATGTAATGGGGGATATTTCCAGCAGGCGAGGTAAAATTTTAGGAATGGATTCAAACGGACATTTTCAGGTAATTAAAGCTCAGGTTCCGTTAGCTGAATTATATAAATACTCATCTACTCTGAGGAGTCTTACTTCCGGACGAGGGATGCACAAACGTCAATTTTCACATTATGAAGAAGTACCAAAAGAAGTAGAGCAGAAAATTATTGACGAGTACAATAAATCCAGAGAAGAAGGACATTAATAATTTTGAACAGGCGGTTTTATTTAACCGCCTTTTTAATGAGGTAAAATGGAAAAATTATGGTCGCCGTGGCGTTCTCAATATATTGAATCTATTAAGGAAAAAGACAAATCACATGGCTGTGTTTTTTGTGAAATTTCTAATTTAGACGTGAATGACCTTTCAAATCTTCTTGTAGACAAAGGCAAACTTACTTTTACAGTATTAAATTTATATCCGTATAACAACGGTCATTTAATGGTATTGCCGTATAGGCATACCAGTGAATTTTCATCATTGACCTCTAATGAATTAATGGAGGTTATGGAGAAACTGCAATTAGCAGAGCAAGCTTTAAGATCAGTCTTATCTCCTGAAGGTTTTAACATCGGAGCTAACCTAGGAAAGGCAAGCGGGGCAGGTATAGATGAGCATTTACATTTTCATATTGTTCCAAGATGGAATGGGGATACTAATTTTATGCCGGTACTGGGTGAGGTTAAAGTAATATCGCAAGATTTAATTTTAACTAAAAAGAATTTATTAAAAGCATTTTCTGAAATTAAAAAACGCACTTCTTAATAATTATTAATAACATTTATTAATCCGGTCTAAATTTTCTACATACTTTTAACACCGGAGATACTTTTATATCAAATATTTTTTCAATCCGTTTAATATACGAGATACTTATGAAAAATATCCGGCATTCCAATTACAAAAATATTACCATATTTCTTTTGGTCATTTTTGGCTTTACCTTCTTATTTTCTTCATGTTCAAAGAGAGAAAAAAAAGGTGATGGTTTTGTTGTAATAAATGGTTTAATTTATAAAAAAGACAGCAAGGTTCCGTATACAGGAAAGGAAACAGGATATACACACGGAATGAAGGTCCAATATGATGTATTAAATGGTATTAAAACTGGAGAATTTAAAACGTTTTATCCGAACGGATCACTGCAAATGGCCGGAAATCTTGTTAATAATAAAAATGAAGGTTTATGGAAATATTATTATCCGGATTCTTCTCTTGAAAGTCAGGGTGGTTTTAAAAATGATGTACCTGAAGGCGAGTGGAAATGGTACTACAAAGGCGGGAAGTTAAGAGAGATCGGAAAATTTGCACTAGGGGAACGGGAAGGCAAATGGCAGGATTATAATGAGAAAGGCGAAGTAATTCTTGAAAAAATTTATAAGGACGGAAAAGAAATAAAATCAGATTCGGACAAAAAGAAAAGGTAACTATATTTAATTTATAAAGAGTTTTTTATAGATATTAAGATTAGGTGAACTATCTGCTGAATTTTTCCGAAGAAAAAATATTATACGGAGTGTTTAAGTGAAATTGAAAATTCTGATAATAATAATTTGTACTTTTATTTCATCATTGTACATGGGCTGCTCTACTACCAAAGAAACAGAAAAGACAAATGTGAGGTATAACGAGGGGAAAAAAATTCATATTATTAAAAATGCAGAGTTTGAGGAACGCAGTTTAGCAAAGATACAAGGGATAAAATCCGTTGATAAAATCAATTTTAATTTGGATTCTGACGGTAAATTAATAAATGGTCAAAAATTATCTCAAACTCTTTATAATCCCGACGGCTTTATTACCGAAATGTTTTTTTACAATAAAGACGGAAAAATTGATCAGCGTTATGAATACCAGTACAATGATGCCGGATACCGGACACAGACTTTGCGTTATAATTCGAGCGGAATACTAATTAACAAGTATATTTATGAATACAACAAATACGGGAATAAAACAAAAGCAATAAGATTAAACTTAAGCGGAAAAACGGAAAAATATTATATCTATAAATACGATGATTACGGCGATCTTACGGATGATTTGTGGTACAATGCAGACGGCGGTCTTGAGTTTAAAATAGTTAATCAATATGACCAGAATGGCAAAAGAGTTTTGTCAATGAGTTATAACGGAGACGATGATTTGCAAAATAAATTTGAATATAAATATGATAAAAAAGGAAATGTAATAGAGGAATTGAAGTATGACAGCGATGGTAATCAAATCGGCATTATTCAATATGTATACAAATTTTATTAAAAAATTTCAAAAGATTGTTTCTTTTAAATTAAAAATTTTTATATTATAACCATTAGAAATTTTATTTCTTAAAATTTTATAAAGAGGGTTTAAAAACGGGGCTTTTATGAAGCCGATCAAATTGAAATTCAAATATTCATAAAAAGCTTTTTAAAGAAGTATATTACACTTAAACTTCATAATTACAATTCTTGAGGGAATGCAACTCTAATTTAACCTGCCAAAGCAGTTAAAATTTCATATCGTTTAATTATTACGGTTGTCCACAATACGTTTAGAACATTGACGCGTTAATGAGTTTTTATAATTAAAAGAGGAATACATTTTAATAACATTTAAAGGGTGAGGTTATGAAAATATTTAATACTTCTTTAGTACTCTTGTTTATTTTGTTAACGATTATTTTGGCGAGTAATAAGGCTCAAGCTATTGGAGCTTTGTATGCCCGTCCGCGATTCAGTTCGGACCAATATCAAAAAATGTGGATTAAAAAAGTAGATGCTGCAATTGACATACATGAACAAATCGCAGTTACTCATGTTGATCAGACTTTCCATAATGAAATGAATACTTCGATTGAGGCTATTTATATATTCCCGCTTCCGGAAAATGCCACCATTACGGAACTAATTTACTGGGTCAACGGACAAAGATTTGTAGCTTCAATACGTGAAAAACAACAGGCTGCAAATGATTATAACCAGAAACTCAGGCAATGGATGGATCCGGCATTGCTTGAATATCTGGGAAATAATCTTTTTAAGTTAAGCATTGTTCCTATCGACGCAAACAGCGATGTTCGAACAGAGATAACTTATGTCGAACCGCTTCAATATGATCTGGGACTGGTGAAATATGTATTTCAATTAAACACTCTCCAATTATCTTCCAAACCTTTGGAAACAGTTTCGGTTAATTTAAATGCAGTTTCGCAATATCAGTTTAAGGAATTTTTCTCACCGTCACATGGAAATTCTTCTGCAACAAAGATTAATAAAGTTTCCGATAATGAATACACTTTGTTCTATGGTGATGAAAATTATGCCCCTGATAAAGATCTTGTTGTTGAGTTTGAAACAAAGAGAGATAGTGTTCATTTTTCATTGTTAACTTATACTCCCGTACCTGAGGATTCGATAGGAACCGATAGCTACTATGCAATTTGGATTACACCGCCCGATGATTTGGGAGATAATGAAGTAATTCCGAAGAATATTGTTTTTACCGCTGATGTTTCTTCAAGTATGGAGGGATTAAGATTAAGTCAAGTTAAAGACGCCCTAAATAATTTTTTAGACCTTCTAAACTCTAATGATAAATTTAACATAATAACATTTGGAACATTTGTTGATAAATTTAAACCCGACCTAGTTTCCGCTACGACTGAAAATATTACTTCTGCGAAAGATTTCGTTTACCAGATGTATGCGCTGGGTATGACAAACATCGATCAATCTTTAAGCGAATCATTAAATCAAAATTTTGGGGATTCAACTTCGAATGACCTGGTATTTCTTACTGACGGCAAACCGACATGGGGTAAAACAACTAATACCGATTCAATACTTTCAAATGTATCGGTATATAATAAAAAGAATGTGAGGATTTTTTCTTTCGGTGTCGGTACCGATGTCAGCCGGTCATTTTTAACAAGTCTTTCCAACGAAAACCACGGTTATGCACAATATATTGCTTCAGACGACAGCATTGCACTTATTGTGGGTAATCTTTTCCAGAGGATTTCCAAACCAGTAATGACGGATATTCAAATTGATATGGGTGGACTTAACGCATGGGACCAGTATCCCAAAACAATAGGTGATTTATTTTGGGGTAGTCAGATTATGGAGTTGGGGATGTATAATAATCTTGGAACTTATAACGTTACACTAAAAGGAAAACTTCGTTCCAAAGAATTTACATATACAAAGACAATTAATTTTGCAGACACTCTAATAGCGAATAGATTTGTCCCGCGATTATGGGCTAAAGCTAAGATAGATGATATATTAAGATTAATTGAAATTTACGGTGAAACGGATGAGCTTGTAAATCAAGTAATAGAGCTCGGGTTAAAGTACCAGATAATAACTCCGTATACCTCATATTATGTGGATCCGAACAATCTAACATCGATTGCCTCAAAAGATAACGGCAATAAAGTTACGGATCAATTTACACTTGAACAAAATTATCCAAATCCCTTTAATCCATCGACTATTATTGGTTATAGATTATCAAACAATCTGCCTTCATATCATGTAATAATAAGAATATACAATTCTCTCGGGCAGTTAGTCCTAACTCTTGTTAACGAAGAAAAAGCACCCGGTTATTATCAAGTAACATGGGATGGGAGAAATTCTCAAGGTATAGCTATGCCGAGCGGAATATATTTTTATTCCATACAGGCAGGGAACTTTAGACAGGTTAAAAAGATGATTTTAATGAGATGAGTTACATAAAATTGGGATGAAATTATTCATAAATAAAAAATAAGTTTCTTAATCAAAAGGGAAAGGGGCTTAAATGAAAAAAATATTATTGTTTATAATTCTTACTCTATTTACGGTTAGAGTAGGTGCACAAAATAAAAAATTATTTGATCTAAGTGCTCCCGGGATCCACAAAGATTCTGAACTAAGAACTGTCTCAAGCTATTCTTCAGAGCAGTTTCAAAATAACAAACTTCAAATTACTTTGATTTCCGGCGGCTATTATACAATTGGTACTTCAAACGGAATATCACCAAGTAAGCTGGATGATAACTGTGCCGTTACTTTCGGCCATCCGTATGCTTTAACTTCTTATCCTGTTTTTTTAATTGATGGAAATTGGTATAAGCCGGATAATTATTTTACAAATTCATCGGACTTTATTTTAAATAAGAAAGGAGATACTCTTTTTATTTCAGCTGTGGGAAATAATAAAGTATCTTTTTCTTTTTCAATGATATGCCAGGGTGACAGTATCAAAATAGTTCAAAGGATAATTAATCTTGATTCAAATTCACATACAATAGGGCTGGGTTTAATTATGGACCCCGGACTCGGGAAATGGGGAGACGGTTATTTGGGAAATCAGAATGAATTTATAACTCAGGGCACTGAATTTGAAGATTCGGCAGTTCCTTCCGAATTAAATGTTTGGGAAAAATCATTAGGAGCTAAAGGAATAGGCATCAATATTTCCTTTGATGATAAACCGGTAAAGTTAATCGCTGCAAACTGGGAGGATATTTATAATGATCCGTCACCATCTTTTGCAGCTGATATGCAGAAGTCTTTGTATGATCTGGATTTAAAATTTTACTGGCCGGTAGAAACTTTATCGCCTAATCAGGAAAGGTCTTGTACTACTACAATAGCACTTACGCAGCCTGACTTTTCTTCACCGGTATTTTTAAGATGGGACTTGCCAAATTTCATTGCTATTGATAACAATTTAATGTTCCCGCAAAATTTTTCAACTTATGTGGAAGTAAATCAATCCGGTAATTCAACCATTAACTCGCCTGCATTATCCTTGGAATTGCCGTCAATTTTTACTTCCGATTTTTCAACTCAAAATATATCGCTAAATGAATCGGCACCCGCATATGTAAAGATTAAATTCGGAACTCATATTTCTTACGAAAATAAAATAGTGGCCGTAAGCACAAAATTAATGGACGGTACTCAGGTTATTGATGAAATAGCACGTAATGTTTTTATCCCGTCAACTCCGGTATCCGATACCGGATTAGTAGTTACTATTGATTCTACTCAAACCGGAGCTTATCCGAATATAGATATTTCTTTTAATGTTAAAATAAAGAGCAACGATTATAATGTATCAAATCTTATTTCAGATAATATTTTCTTATATGATAACGATCAGAGAATCGATGCATTTAATCTTGGGAAGGATTTGTCCGGAGGTGTTAATTTGGTTGATTTTGTTTTTGCACTGGATGTCACCGGAAGCATGGGAAACATAATTGACGGGGTAAAGAATAATATCCTGGAATTTGCCGATAGTTTATCTGCCCGGGGTGTGGATTATCAGTTAGGCCTTGTTACTTTTCTTGATGAAGTTGAGAATATTTATCCTTTCACTTCGGATGCAACAGACTTTCAAAGTAAAGTTGCCCAGCAATTTGCTCATGGCGGCGGTGACGGACCGGAAAATTCACTTCAAGCTTTA
>JBJKQE010000170.1:0-2685 GCA_046705645.1 Ignavibacteriaceae bacterium
ATTCCAAAATAGCATATTTAGATCCCGGTTTTATATGGTTAAAGGTGTGCGGGAAAGAAGTCTTACCTTCGGAGAAAACATCTTTCTCATATGGAACTTCATCCGGTGCACAAATTTGATAATCCGAAACTGGTTTGGATAAAGTCCATTCTTCAGACATATATTTATCCGCAAGTTTTTCATCATTAAATTTATTTACCCATTCCGGTAAAGTTTTCATATAATATGAAGAAGTTATAAAGCTGCCGGTTTTATTATCATACCAGTAGCTTGCGTCAGCCCAATGCCCGCCAGGAAGAATTGCCGCTCTATCTTTTAATGAAATGCTGATGACCTTAGATGCTCCGTTTGTTGCTAGTTTTATTTGATCGGTAATTGTAGTAGCTAATAATCTTTTTGGCGACATTTCTCCTTCGTCGTCATTACTGCCGACACTTTTCTCGGAATGATCTTCTACATAATAAATCATTTTTTTTGATTGCTTATCATACCAGTTGTTTGCAATAATTCCGTGGTAAAAAGGAGTTGTACCGGTATATACTGATGTATGTCCGGGACCCGTAAAAGTTGGAACATAATTAAAATGAGCATAAGTAAAGTTTGTTCCTTCATTCATCAATCTTTTAAAACCGTCTTGGCCGTAATATTGATAGAAACGGTAAAGGTAATCATACCTCATTTGGTCAATGACTATCCCGACAACAAGTTTCGGTCTTTTAACCGGCTGGGAAAATACAATTATTGAAAAAATACTAAAGAATAAAACTATTAGGGTAATATTTTTTGTTTTCATCAGAGTAGACCCGTATTTAAATTTAATTTTTATTGTTCAAGTTTTTAATTATGCCGATTTTAAAAATTATTTTGAGGAAATATCTTCTTCTAAAATATACTGCAATTCGCTGATGTTTGAAATTAAGTAATTAGGTTTCTCCATTCCCAATGCTTCTTTAGTGCGGTAGCCGTACAAAGCAGCGCATGTTTTTGTCCCAGCACTTTTCCCGCATTGGATATCCAGCTCGGTATCACCAACCATTAAAGTATATTGCGGCGTTATTTTTATTTCGCTGCAAATTAATTGCAATGGTTCTCCCGACGGCTTGTTGGCAACACCATCTCTTCTTCCCATAACATAAGTAAAATTTCTCCTGAGATTAAAATGATCAATAATATTATCCGCTTGAACCTGTGACTTTGTCGTCAACAGCGATACGGAAATGTTATTCTTGTTTAGGAATTCCAAAGTATTAATTACCCCAGGATATATTTTCGATTCATTTATAAATTTAAAGTAATGATTTTTATATATCTCAATGAATTCGTCAAAATCATTAACCGGAATATCCATTTCCCTAAAAATATCTATAAAGTGGTGGCCGATTCTTTTATAAAATTCATCATGTGAAAGACTATTATTTATTTTTAATATTTCAAGCGCTTTAACTGTCGTTTTATAAATTGTATTGTAAGAATCAATTATTGTTCCGTCAAGATCAAAGCAAACATGTTTTATATTATGATTGTTATTCATTTAAATAAGATTATGTATCGAGAAATAAGCAAAAAAAAGTTTGTTAGAAAACGTATAAAAATAAAAATTAAATCCTTACTGAACAATTATCTTATTGTTAATTGTTATAAACACCTTTTTCTTTGAATTACTTTTAATATAAATAATTAGTATTATTTCCGTTGGTTTTTCCAGATTCAAAAGAATATTAAATAAATTGTTAACTGCATTGAATTCAAACATCTAAAAGGATAATTAATGAAAAATTATGGAATTGTATTATCGCTTTTTTTATATCTGTTCCTTTTCGGAATCAAGTCAACGTCTTATGCACAGAGTTCCCCGGTAATGTATTTTTGTGAAAGATATGACAGCAAACTCGGGGAAGTTGGAATAAGCGACCGGTTTACTGTTGGGTATTTGACTATAATGGTTAAATGCGATAAACCGATGAACCTGAATAATGTATTTATTGAATTCGATAAATATAATACTAAAGACAATAAATTTGAGTTTTACAAAAAATTCAATTACATAATCAGTCCTGACCAGAGTTATGTATTTTTTACTCGAAATGAAGAGAATGATTTAAGATTTGAAGAACCCGGTATTTATAGAGTCTTTTTATTAGACGATCAGGGCGAAACTGTTACAAGTGCATTGATCGAAATTATCAGCGATACCTCATCGACAAAATAGAATCAGCCACTGAAATTGTTTTGATTATATTTTCAGCTTTGCTGATCAAATAATTAAAATATTGGGATATTGCTCAAATCAAATAATTTATTTTGATAAATATTTAAATTTGGGTATAACTTAAATATTTATAGAAATAAAATGCCTAACAATACTTTTGACGTAATAATAATCGGTGCAGGCCCAATCGGTTTATCCTGCGGAATTGAAGCGGTAAAAAGGAAATGTTCCCATTTGATAATTGAAAAGGGCTGCCTGGTTAATTCTA
Source organism: Ignavibacteriaceae bacterium (assembly GCA_046705645.1). GTDB lineage: Bacteria > Bacteroidota > Ignavibacteria > Ignavibacteriales > Ignavibacteriaceae > FEN-1297. The sequence continues at coordinate 2,478 of JBJKQE010000170.1, forward strand.
TTTTTAATTATCCTACCAACATGACTTTCTTTTCAACTTCCGAAAGATTGGAAATTGGTGAAGTTCCGTTTGTTTCTCATGGTGATAAACCTACACGAAGAGAAGCACTGGAATATTACCGGAGAGCAAAACATGCATGGAATTTAAAGGTAAAAACTTATGAAACAGTTTTGAATATAAATGATGTTGAAAAAGGATTCGAAATAAT
>JBJKQE010000171.1:0-7198 GCA_046705645.1 Ignavibacteriaceae bacterium
GCTTCTGCTAATTTTATTTCTTTTCTGCCCCAATCTGCAAGTGAAATATCTTTTACTTTATAATCAACTTTTTTCTTGTCTTTTTTATCCAATACTTGACTCATTTTTCTTCCTTTTATAATTAATAAAATTTTTAAGCATATTTCTTAAATAAAGGGACAAGGTCTAATTGTTCCCAGGAAAATTCTTTTTCATTTCTGCCAAAATGCCCGTAAGCTGCAGTCTTTTGATATATTGGGCGTCTTAAATTTAATCTCTTAATAATTCCTCGAGGTGTAAGATCGACCTCTTTCGAAACCATTTTAGAAATTTCTCTATCAGGAATGATACCGGTACCGTTTGTATTAACAAATATAGAAACAGGTTTTGCAACTCCTATTGCATAAGCTACCTGCACAAGACATTCCTTAGCAAGTTTTGCCGCAACAATGTTTTTAGCTATATGTCTAGCTGCATAAGTAGCGCTCCTATCCACCTTAGAAGGATCTTTACCGGAGAAAGCTCCGCCGCCATGAGGCGCCCATCCTCCATAGGTGTCTACAATTATTTTTCGGCCGGTTAAACCGCTGTCCCCGTGCGGTCCGCCGATTTCAAATCTTCCGGTAGGATTAACGAAATATTTTGTTTTGTTATCAATATATTTTTTAGGAATTACAGTTTTAATTACGTTCTCAATTACATCTTCTCTAATAGTTTTTTGTTTTGCATCTGCATCATGTTGAGTCGATATAACAACAGCATCTACACGAACGGGATTATTATTGTCATCATATTCAATTGTTACTTGAGACTTTGAATCAGGACGGAGATACGGCATCAATCCGTTATTTCTCTTTCTTATGTCGGCTAATTTTTTCACCAATTTATGAGCATACATTATTGGCATTGGCATTAATTCCGGTGTTTGGTCACATGCATAACCGAACATTAAACCCTGATCTCCGGCTCCGCCTTTATCAACTCCCATTGCAATATCAGGCGACTGCGAATGAATAGCATTCAGAACAGAACATGATTCAGAATCAAACTTATAATCTGCACTTGTATAACCTATATTTTTTACCGTATTTCTAACAATATCCGGCACTTCAATATAAGCATCGGTTGTAATTTCTCCGCCGACTAGTACCAGGCCTGTTGTAACGAAGGTTTCACAAGCAACTCTTGCGTTTGTATCTTGTGAATAAATTGCATCTAGAATTCCGTCAGAAATTGCATCGCAAATTTTATCGGGATGCCCTTCAGAAACGGATTCGGAAGTAAAAAGATATGACATTTTTGACTATTCCTATTTTTAACTTTAAATAAATTAATAAAAATCTATTTCCGATGAATCACCGGAATTTAATCTCTTGAATATTCCGCGAACTATGGAATTGTTGCCAATAATTGAATTTTCAAGCAACGATTTGTTTACTTGAGCATTTGATCCGACAATTGAGTTTTTTATTATCGATTCTTCAATTTTACAACCGCTATCTATAGTAGCATAAGGACCAATTATAGAATTAGAAATTTCCGCATCATCCGCGATAAATACAGGATTATTAACAACAACGTTATCGAATTTTCTACTGCTGCTTTTAATATCTAAAAGATATTGGTTAGTTGAAAGCAGAGTTTCGGGTTTACCACAGTCATACCATCCTTCGACAGGAAAAGTTGTTATCTTTTCCCCGTCTTCTATCATCATTTGTAAAGCATCCGTTAACTGCAGCTCTCCTTTGGTTCTTAAGTCCTTCTCTACCAGCTTATTTAAGCTTTTTATTAAAACTTCTGAGTTGGCTATATAATAAAGACCAACTAATGCTAGATTGGAAACAGGAGTATGAGGCTTTTCAACTAATTTTTTAATATAACCATTATTAATTACTGCAACACCAAATCTTCTTGGATCATCAACTTCTTTCACTCCAAGTGATGTTTTTTTATTTTTAAAAACACTTTTAAGATTAACATCAAAAATAGTATCTCCAAGAATTATAAATATTTCTTTGTCATCAAAAGTGGGTATAGCAGTATAAATAGCATGCCCGAGCCCTTCCATCTCTTTCTGTTCAATAAAATCAGCATCCATATTAGGATACTCATTCTGAACAAAATTTTTAATCATCTCTCCGAGATGACCTATGACAAAAGTAGCTTTACGAACATCTTCTTCAAGTAGCTTATCTAATATATGTCCTAGAATAGGTTTACCTCCTACATTCAACAACACTTTTGGTGTAGAAAATGTGTGAGGTTTTAATCTACTACCTAAACCGGCGACAGGTATAATTGCTCTCATAATTTTTATATGATTAATTTTTAGTTCATAAAATTACCTAATACCAAAAAGAATATCAAATTATAAAGCAGTAAATAAAATACATTGATTTTTTTATTTAGATTATCATAAAAATAATTACTTGAAAAGATTGGTTTATTATTATTTTTTTATAGTTTTGCAGAAGAATTAAAATTATGGAGAATTAACATGAGTGCTATGATTAAAAAGAACATCACAATTGGTCTATTTTTGTTTTTTGTTTTTACTGCGGTAATATTTGCACAATCCAAAGATGTTGATTTCCTAAAGCAGTTAAATAACATCACAGACACTCATCAAAAAATAGATTCTTTAAAAATATTTCTAACGGAATTCCCGCAAAGTCAGTATGCTATAAGAGTTAAATATGAACTGTTTACTGAATATTTGGGAATAAATCAAACCGATTCCGCATTAACTTACGCCAATCAATTTTTGAATCAAATTCCATCCATGGGAAGATATAACGGCTATAACGATATTGCATATACGCTTGCTCTTAAAAAAGTGGGGCTCGATTCAGCCTATGTATATGCCGATAGAGCCGTTAAGACAGTCCGTGCTTGGAAAATGAAAAATCTGGGAATGTTTTTAGATACTCAAGCACTCGTAATGTTTGATTTAGGCAAAACAGATTCAGCGTTAGCATTAGAGAAGGAGGCTATAAAAGGTCATGAAGATGATCCATCATATTTAAATAGCCTGGCAACTTATGAAGGTGCAGCTGGTAAAAAATCGGACGCAATCAGTACTGCAGCGAAAGCAATATTATACGGTAATTCTGATGAAGCCTTAACTAATTTTAATAAATGGATTGAATCTGAAAAACCCGATAGAGTTAATCAACTCAAATTAAAAAAAGATATAGCAAATCACCTGCTTAAAGAATATTTTAACAAACCTAATAACGATAACAAATTAAAAAGCCATTCCATTGCAGCATCTTTCTTAGCTAATGTTGGAGTAGATTTAGCGGAAGCACATAAATGGGCAAAAGAAGCGATTACAACGAAAGACTTAACGCTTGAAGATAAAGTATTTTATACGAGAAATTATGCTCTTGTATTAAACGCCGAAGGTAAATCCGACGAAGCATTAAAAATGCTTGAGTCTGTAAAAAATTTAGCCGATCCATGGGATTCTGATTTTTGGTACACATTGGGAAAATTATATGAGAGAATAGATAATAATAAAAAAGCTCTTGATGCCTATATTTCAGGGTCAATAGCCTACCAGGCTCCTAAGATTATGACAGCTCTAAAGAACCTAGGCGACAAAGAAGGAATTTCAGAGAAGGAGATAAACGAAGCTATTGATAAAAAGCAAAAGGAACTGGCTGATTTTAAACCGGGACATTATAAAGGAAATAACAGCTCTAAAGGAAAGACAGTTTTGGCAGAACTTTTTACAGGCGCCGAGTGTCCCCCCTGCGCAGGTGCTGACTTTGCGTTTGACGCTTTGGCGGATTATTATCCAAGAAATGTATTTACGATTTTAGAATATCATGTGCATATTCCCGCACCGGATCCGATGACTAATCCTGATTCATTTAAACGTTATCTTTATTACGGAGGAGACTTCGGTACTCCCACAGTAATTATTGAAGGGAAAGAAAAAATTACGGGAGGCGGACCAAAATACTTAGCTGCAAATCGATTTAACGTATATAAATATGCTGCTGAAAAATACATGGACAAAAAACCGGAAGTTCAAATATCCGGTTCCGCAAGTAATAAAAATGATAAGATTAACATAAATTTAAATATTAAAGGAAATACTAAACTAAATAAGAGTGAGTGGCTGCATGTTGCTCTGGTGGAGAAAACTTTGAATTATCCGGGCGGTAACGGAGTTACTAAAAATATTTTTGTAGTTAGACATTTAATTAATGGATCAGACGGTGTTCCGTTAAAGCTAAAAAATGGCGATGAAATAGTCACCGACACTTTAAATTTAACTGAAATTGAAAATGAATTGACAAAATATTTAGATAATCCTACTCAATATCCTTCATGGAGAAAGTCTGTACCATTTACCGGCTGGAAGGAAAAAACGGATAAACTAAATAAAAATAATTTGGCAGTTGTTGCATGGGTTCAGAATAACAATAGCAAGGAAGTTCTGCAGGCATATTATTTAGATGTTCCAAAAGTAAATTAAAAATATTTGTATTGACTATTTTGCAAGAGAATTTAAGACATGAGTAATTCGTTTAAAATCACTTTTATTTACACACTTTTTTCCTTTTTAATTTTGATTACTAATCTGAAGATATACGGGCAAAATATTTCTCCCAAAGATGTTGTTGGTATAAAAGTAAAAATAGATAGTCCGTTAAATAAAAATAATACAGTAAGCATAGATATAATTTTGTCTATTAAAGACGGATGGCATATAAATGCCAACAAACCGTTAGATGATTATTTAACACCGACTGTTGTCTCAATTAAGGATACTGCAAACATCCGCATTGTTGATGAAGAATACCCGGCGCCTTCATTCGTCAAATTAAAATTTTCTCAAACGCAGCTTGCATTGTACGAAAACGAGGCTATAGTTAAACTAAAATTAAAGATTAACAAAAGTTTTAAAAAGTCAAAGTTAAAGTTGAAAGGGGAAGTTCAATATCAGCCTTGCAACGATCAAACATGCTTATTCCCGGTATCAAAGCCGTTCAGTTTGGATTTGAATTTTAAGAAATAAGGATCTGGAAACGAAGAGAAAGTTAATTGATTTCCTGTAATTATTTTTAATTTTGATCCGGTAATGAGAATTCTTCCAAAATTTCTTCTAATGTTTTTGCAGCTTCAAAAAACGAAAGTAACTTTTGTAAAACTTGATCTACGATTGAATCGGGGCATGAGGCACCGCTTGTTAAAATAATATCAACCGGTTTTGTATTAGGGAGAAAATCTATTGTACTTATTTCTTTCTTAGTTTTTAAATTATAATGTTGAATAACATTGTCGGAAATAATTTTTTCTGCGGAAGAAATGAAATACGTCTTCATTTTTTTTTCACAGAGTTCAACTATATGGCTTGTATTGCTGCTGTTATATCCGCCGACTACAACAGCAAAATCGGCATTTTTCTTTAATAAGCCGTAAGTCGATTCTTGATTGTCATACGTAGCGTAACATAGAGTATCGCGTGTATCGGCAAAATGATTTTTAAGCTCTTCTTTACCGAACTTTACAATCATAGCGTTTTTTAAATAATCAGCAATAGCCTGTGTTTCGGTGGCCAGCATGGTAGTTTGATTTACAACTCCGATCTTTAACAAATCCTTATTAACATCGAATCCTTCGGAAAATTTATTTTCAAAGAAAGTATAAAACTCGCTGCTGCTTTTTTCACCAAGTATTATTGAAGCCAAAAATTTTGCTTCATCTATATCTCTAATAATAACTGCGGCCGAGTTCCTCTGGCTGTGAGAGAAGGTTGCCCTTGTTTCTTCATGTAAATGCTTACCGTGAATAACCACCGTATAATTATCTTCGCCTAATTGAAAAGAACGATTCCAAACTTTCTCAACAAAAGGACATGTTGTATCATATTTAAAAGTTTCTATTCCGATTTCTTTTAACTTATTCTGAATTTGAATTGTTGTACCGAATGCCGGAATTATAACGATATCTTTGGAATTCAATTCACCCCAATCAATTAAATTTTTCCCGGCAGTATCCATTAAAAATAATACCCCGCGACTTTTTAATTCTTCATTTACATCAGGGTTGTGAATCATTTCACTCAGCAAAAAAATTCTTCTGTCCGGATTTTCTTCAATAATTCTATAAGAGATTTCAATTGCATTCTCTACCCCGTAGCAGAAGCCGAAATGCCGGGCGATATAAAATCTTACCGGGCCAAAATCCAAAAGCGTAGGAGAGAAATCCTTTTTCCTGGGATCAATAAATTTTCTTGAATCCTTTATTTTAGAAATAAATGAACTTCTATAAAATCCGGGTATATCGAATTTTCTCATTAATTATTTTACAAGCTATTAGATTAAAAATTTTGATTTTTAAATATTGAAATTTACATCGGATAATATAATAATTTTTTTAAAAGTTTTAGTCTAAAAATAATATTATGATCAAGTACTAACTTATTTCTCTCTCAAGAATGTGTTGATGCCGGCGGCAAAATCCATTTAGATTTTCAAAACCTGGTTTGCTATATTTACTTTTCATAAATAAAAAAATATAATGGAACTGGTAGAACGATTAAATAAAATTAAAGAGAAATTCGATAGAATAAATCAGCAGCTTGCCGATCCGTCTTTTTTAAATGATAGGAATAAAATTGTAAGCCTTAGCCGTGAACGAAGTGAACTGGAAGAAATAATCCGTGAATATGAAGAATATTCTTCGGTTCTTAAGAATATTGAAGGAAATAATGAGATTATAGAGGCAGGTTTGGATCCCGATTTGGCGGAATTAGCCAAATCTGAATTATCCGAGCTGGAAGCAAATAAAGAGAGACTTGAAGAAAGCATCAAGTTTTTACTTCTGCCTAAAGATCCCAATGATAACAAAGATATTATAATGGAAATTAGAGCCGGTACGGGAGGTGAAGAGGCAGCACTATTTGCCGGTGATTTATTAAGAATGTATACACGGTATGCTGAAAGAAAAGGCTGGCGGGTTGAATATATAGACATAAATGATACCGGATTAGGCGGTATTAAGGAAGCTGTATTTTCAATAGGAGGAGACGGTGTTTTTGGTGAGTTAAAATTTGAAAGCGGTGTACATAGAGTACAAAGAGTTCCTGCAACAGAAGCAAATGGAAGAGTTCATACATCTGCTGCTTCGGTTGCGGTATTACCTGAAGCTGAAGACGTCCAGATTGATATAAATCCTAATGATCTTCGAATAGATATTTTTA
>JBJKQE010000172.1:0-15147 GCA_046705645.1 Ignavibacteriaceae bacterium
GATGTGCTGGATACCTGGGCATCAAGCTGGCTTTGGGCTTATGATGTTTTTAAAACCGAGGAAGAAAAAAAATATTATTATCCTACTGATACCTTGGTAACTGCACCGGATATAATTTTCTTTTGGGTTGCAAGAATGATTATGGCAGGTTTGCATTTTAGAAAAAATATTCCTTTTAAGAACGTTTATTTCACAAGCATCATAAGAGATCTTGAGGGCAGAAAGATGAGTAAGTCTCTTGGCAATTCACCGGATCCCCTGGATGTTATTTCGGAATTCGGCGCCGATGCGTTGAGATTTACCGTAATTTATTTGGCGCCTCTCGGACAGGACGTACTATTCAGTACCGAGAAGTGTGAAATAGGAAGAAACTTTGCCAACAAAATATGGAATGCCGGACGTTTCCTTTTAATGAACGCTCAAAATATTTCTTTAGATAAAAATTTACTAAATGAGCGTTTAGATTTCTCAGACTTCTGGATAAATTCCAGATTGCATCAAACATTATCCGATCTTGAAAAAGCAATGGATAAGTTTGAGATAAACAATGCCGTAAAACTTATATATTCATTTACATGGAATGATTTCTGCGACTGGTACATTGAACTGGCAAAGAACAGGCTTTATTCGGATGATGAAGAAGTGAAGTCAGCGGTTCTTATAAGAGCTTTAAATCTTTTTGAAGATTTACTTAAGATCGTTCACCCTTTTATGCCGTTTATTACGGAAGAATTATGGCAGTTAATTGATAATAGAAAAGACGGTGAAAGTATCTCAACTTCAGAATATCCGAAATTAAATGTATCATTAATAAATACTGAAGCAGAAAAAGAAATGGGGTTTGTTCAAGATATAATTACTGCGATAAGAAACATCCGCGGAGAAATGAATATTCCACCTTCAAAATTTGTAACGGCTTTTATAAAATCTAGTCATGTAAAAAATTATCAGCTGGAGTACATTAAAAAGTTAGCCAGGGTTGAAAGAATTACAGTTGATGAAAGTCTAGAAAAACCGAAGGCAAGTGCATCAACTGTTTTAAACAATTGTGAAATATATATTCCTCTTAAGGGTTTAATTGATCTTGATGTGGAAAGAAACCGATTACAAAAGGAAATTACTCGTCTGTATGGTTCACTTTCCGGAATTGAAAAGAAATTATCGAATGAGAAGTTTGTTCAAAATGCTGCTCCCGAAGTTGTGGAACGTGAAAGAATCAAACAAAAAGATTGGAAAAGTAACATGGAGAAATTAAAAGTTATACTAAAAAATTTGGAATAATAATTAATTCAGGGTGTTTTTAATTTGTATGAGTTTTAATAATTTTAGAGAGTAACTGTCAACCCAAACGAAGATTTAACTTAAATATTTTATTCATTTTTGAAAGGGGCAAAAAATGTACCGAACAGTTGAAGATTTTAAAAACGACTGGACTTACGAATCTGCGGCTACATTAAAAATTATTCAAGGCTTAACTGATGAATCATTAAGTAAAAAATTTAGTGATAAAGTAAGAACACCGGGAAGGCTTGCATGGCATATAGCAGGTGCAATTTCGGAAATGATGAATCGAACTGAATTGAAAATCGATGTTGTTGTAGATAATAAAAAAGTTCCGCAAAGTGTTTCCGAAATTGAATCGGTTTACAAAAAATCGGCAGGCCTATTAATTGAAGAAGTAACACAAAAATGGACAGATGCCTCCCTAACAGAAAAAGTAAATATGTACGGAGAAGATTGGGAAAAAGGTAAAATACTTTCGGTTCTTGTCACTCATCAAATTCATCATAGAGCCCAATTGATTGTTCTAATGAGATTGGCGGGACTTAAAGTGCTGGGCATATACGGACCTGCAAATGAGGAATGGGCTGAAATGGGAATGGAGCCGGAAGAATAGGCGGTTGTAGCAGTTAAAAAACTGCAGACGCAGATTGCACCATGCATGTCTGTATGTTTTAAATTTTTAGGTTGCTTAAATCAAGTTCATGCAATCATGTAAACATGCACTCATGCTATATCATTTCTTCCGGTAATTCTCAAATCAATCTATTATTCTTATTTATGTTACTTCTTTACTTCTAAATACTGTAAGCTGAATAAATTATTCTCATCAACCCAAACTTTTTTAACAATAAAATTATCCGAAACTAATTCTTCAAATTCTTTTAAAGTATACTTGTAAGAATATTCAGTCAAAATGTCATCGCCTTTATCAAACGTCATTCTTACACCGTCTATCCTTACGTTTTGTTTTTCCAAGCACTTAAGATGCATTTCTATTCTTCCGGCATTTTCATTGTAATAGGCAAGATGAGCAAAATTATTTACATTAAAATTGGAATCAATTTCGTTGTTCAATCTTTCAAGGATATTTAAATTAAATTCGGCGGTAACTCCTTTGTCGTCGTTATAAGCTGATTCAAGAATTTTTTTATCCTTTTTTAGATCGACACCAATTAAAAGAGCTCCGTTTCTACTTAGAATTCCAGCTATTCTGCTTATAAAATTTTTAGCTTGCTTTGGAGTAAAATTACCGATAGTAGAACCCGGGAAGTAAACAACGATCCGATTAAAAACTTCACTGATTTCAGGCAACTGAAAATGTTTATTATAATCGGCGTCTAAAGGATATATATTTATTTTGGGAAAGTCGCTTCTCAAGTTTTCTGCTGTTCTCAATAAATGTTCGGAAGAAATATCAATAGGAATATACGCAGCTATATTAGTAAGATGTTCCAGTAATAACCTGGTTTTTATACTGCTGCCGCTGCCTAATTCAACCAGCAAAATATTATCGCCGAGTTCCGATGATATTTCTTCAACATTATCTTTCATAATTTGTAATTCGGTCCGTGTAGGGTAATATTCGTCAAGTTCACATATTTCATCAAATAAAGCCGAGCCTTTTTCATCATAAAAATATTTGCATGATAATTCCATTTGATTTTTGGATAATCCTTCCAGAACTTCGCTGATAATTTCGTACTTATTAATTTCTTTAGACTTTAATTCCATAATATCTTTCTTTTTTATATTAATTTATATTAATTATCCTTTGCAAGCCGTATCCCCATAAACTGCCATCGGGCATTTGGAGGGAAAAAGTTTCTATAAGTTTTTCTTATATGACTAGAAGATGTAGCACATGATCCCCCGCGTAAAACCATTTGACTGGACATGAATTTCCCGTTGTATTCACCTAATGCACCTGGCAGAGTTTTATAACCCGGGTACGGCGAGTATGAACTTCTTGTCCATTCCCAAACGTCACCGAACATTTGTTTTAACGGCGAATTTTTTTTTGAATTATCAACCGGTACCGGATGATAAAAACCATCTTCAACAAAATTACCAATTTGTTCTGCTTCCGATGATGCAATTTCCCATTCTTCTTCGGTAGGAATGCGGGCACCTGCCCAGCGTGCGAATGCGTCAGCTTCATAAAAACTGATATGACAAACAGGTTCATTTAAATCAACTTTATGAAATCCTCTTAATTTATAATTCCACCATTCCTCGTCTATTTTTGTCCAGTATAATGGAGAGTTCCATTTTTCATTTTCAACCATTGCCCAGCCGTCCGAAAGCCACAATTCCGGAGTTTCATATCCCTTTGCTTCCATAAAAGCTAAATATTCTCTGTTTGTAACTAAACGGGAAGAAAGCTTATATGAATTTAAAAATTCTTTATGCCGAGGAGTTTCATTATCGTAAGAAAAACCTTTTCCATTAAAACCAATATCATAAATGCCTTCCGTAAATTCTATCCATTCTGTTTGGGAAACATTTTCAATCGGTGAAACTTCTTTTGTTGAATATACGGGATAAAGTGGATTAATTGAGAAGACATGCTTTATGTCGGTCAGTATTAATTCTTGATGCTGCTGTTCATGATTAATCCCGATTTCTATAATTGGAGCAAATTCTTTTAATTCATCTTCATTGGCTTTATGTATAAAATTCATTATATGCTCATCAATATATTTTCTGTATTCATAAACCTCAGAAACTGCGGGCCTGGACAATAATCCTCTTTTTGCACGCGTAAACCTCTCACCTGCAAGAACATAGTATGAATTAAATAAGTATGCATAAATTGGATTTAAAGGTTTATAATCCTTTAATCCGGTTTTTAATACAAATGTTTCAAAAAACCAGCTGGTATGGGCCAAATGCCATTTAGTCGGACTAACATCCGGTATTGATTGAATAATATAATCCTCAGTTACTAAAGGTTTACAGAGGAATTCGGTAAAATCCCGTGTCTCTTTATATCTCTTGCTAAGTACATTTTTGTCTAAAACTTCTTTTAGATAAGCTTCATTAATATTATAAGAACCAGCTTTGCTGTTCATAAAAGCCTCTTTCCTTTGCTCAAATAAGTTTTACTTATTAAAAATGATGTGTTCCGTAAAAAATGTTAACCAAATTAAATCATTAATGCAAATCCATTTTTAATAATTTCAAACCTTGTCACAATTAATAATCAAAAAAACTTACGTGATATTTATGCTATTGGCTTTTTACTAACTTGAAAAAGATTATATATTTATCTTTAATTGTAATGAAAAATTTATTATTAATTATAAAAATTTTTAAATGTGCTTGAGGGATAAATAAAAATATAAACGTGTTGAATAATAACAAAAATAGGAGTAAACTGATGCGGAAGTTATTTATATTCTCGATAGTATTTATCCTTTTCGAATCTTTTAATATATTTGCACAATCTCCGGAGGGTAGAAATATTGGATTTGGTGTTATGCTTGGTGATCCTACCGGACTTACATTAAAAATATGGACGCCAACAAATAATGCTTTTGTTATTGATTTAGGCTCTTCATATTTCGGCAGCCCTCGATTTAATGTTGATTATTTATGGCACTTTAATGCTTTTCGTTCAAATACTGTTATGTTATATGCCGGCCCTGGTGCTGCTTTAGGATTCGGTAAAGGACATGGTATATGGTATGAAAATGATCAAGGCTTTTATGTTCATCAAAATAGTGCCGGGCTTGGAGTTAGAGGCGTTTTTGGTGTAAATTTTATCCCAAGGAATAATCCTTTGGAATTTTTCTTTGAAGTTGGCGTTCTTGTTGGTTTAGCTCCCGATTTTGGTTCTGCAGTAGATGCTGCTTTAGGAATGAGATTTTATCCTTAGTAAGAATTTCTCTATATGTTGTTGACCCGGAGAGTGCTGTATTAAATTGCGGCACTCTCTTTTTTTATAGTTTTTAATATCTCTGTGCTGTGAACTCGAAATCTTTAGGATCATATCCTTGCTGCAAAAGCAATTTATAAATATTCTCAATATCCCCTTTTGGCAATTCCGGAGTACGACTTAAAATCCAGCCGTATTTTCTGGTTGGAGTTCCTACAACAGCATATCTATAATTCTTATCTAAACCGATAATCCAATAGTCTCCCCAGAATAAATTAATACCCAAAATCCTTACGAAACTTACTTCAAGTTTTGCGTTGGTTTTTGAATCAACAACTTTAGCGGTTCCTTTCGCTTCATTTACACTGCCGTCCTTTTCAATACATCTGTTGATAACATCGATTTTCCCGTCATCACGCAATTTATATTCGGCAGTAGTATTATGATCGCACTTACTTTGAAAACTATTTGGGATTTTGGCAATCTCATACCATAAACCGACATATTTATTTAAGTTGACAGAATCAACAGTGGCGGGCTCATTTATATGGGAGGACTGACCCTTTAGAGATTCATTCATTAACATAAAAATAAAAACAATTGATAAACATCTTATATAATATGCAAAATGCATTCTTTTAATTTCCTTAGATATTATAGATTTTTAATCTTTTGTACAAAAAACATATTAGATCCTTTCTATAAATATATAATAAAAGAGCTTATTTTCACTTAAAAATTTTTATTAAACTAAATTTACTCGGAATTGAGATAAATATTTTCATCTTATCAGATTAAAAAGTCTAAAATCAAACCAAGTACATTCCGCCTATCATTGCAATTTGCCTTTAATAAAAAAAATCATTCAGTCTGAAGAATAACCATTATTTTTAAATCACCTAAAAATGAGAATTATGCTAGTGATTGGCAAAAATATCTCTCTTCTTTTCAATTCCCCCGACTCTCTCCGGGGGAATTGAAGTTTTTAAACCTCCGTCGGGTTTATAAATATTTATAACGATTCTAATTTTCTTTTAGACAGATAACGATTATATTTAATGAGACTTAATAAATTTCCTTTATATAGCATTAATTTTACTTCAGGTTATCTAAAATTTCCGGGGATTACTGAGAATAATTTTAGAATGAATAGAAAAAAAGCATATTGGATAAGCCAGGTTACAGGATGGCTTGCGCTTGCACTTGTTAATATAATTCTACTGGTATCGTTAAAACATTTCAATATAGAAAGAATTATATCGGTATTTTATTTTTGCTTACTAGGGATTAGCTTTACTCATATTTTCCGCGGCATTGTTAAAAAATATAATTGGATTAACCTGCCGTTAAAAAAAATTATTCCGCGAGTTTTTATTTCAAGTTTAATTATAGGAGCAATTATTTATTTGCTGATGTATGTTATAGATATTGCTACCGGAGCAGAAAACTTGGAAAAGGTTAAAATTGCAATTATACTTGTTGGAAATTTTCAATTTACGATAATAATTTTGTTGTGGGAGCTGATTTATTTTTCTGTTCACTTCTTTGAAAATTATAAAAGAATAGAAATTGAATCCTACATATGGGAAGCGGCTGTTAAAGATTTTGAATTAAAAACATTAAAATCCCAATTAAATCCTCACTTTATGTTTAATGCATTAAACAGTATTCGGGCATTAATTGGTGTTGATCCGGTAAATGCACAATCGGCAGTAACGAGGCTTTCAAATCTGCTTAGGTATTCGCTTAGGATGGAAAGAATAGAAACGGTTTCATTGCAGGAAGAAATGCAGACGGTTACGGACTACCTCGAGTTGGAGTCAATAAGGTTTGAGGAACGTTTAAAATTTAAAATTGATATAGATCCGAAATCGAATAAAATAGAAATACCGCCGATGATGATTCAAACATTGGTGGAAAACGGGATTAAACACGGGATTTCAAAAAAAACCGAAGGCGGCGAAATAAGTATTAAATCCGAAGTTAAAGATTCCAAATTATATGTTAAAATTCAAAACAGCGGCCATTTTGAAGAAAGTTCGTTGCTTAATTCATCGGGTTTCGGCATTAACAACACCAAACATAGATTGCATCTTCTATACGGCGAACATGCATCCTTTAACCTAAAAAATGAAAATGATAATACCGTTACGGCAAAATTAGTCATTCCAACAGGAGGAACAAAAAATGAAAGCTTTAATAATTGATGATGAAAGATTAGCCAGAGTCGAGCTTCGCAGATTATTGGGCCCGTACAAAGAAATTAATATTATAGGTGAAGCGGTAAACGCCGAAGATGCGCTAAATAAAATTACTGAGTTAAGCCCTGATCTTATTTTCTTGGATATTCAAATGCCCGGTAAAAACGGTTTTGAGCTTCTTGAAGAATTAGACAGCGTACCAACCGTAATATTTACTACTGCTTACGATGAGTATGCCTTGAAAGCTTTCGAATATAATGCAATGGATTATTTGTTAAAGCCAATTGAACCAAAACGCCTGGAAGAATCCGTAAAAAAAATAATAGAACAGAACAGGAAAGTAACAATACAGAATTCGGAAACACCGGTTTTAAATGAAAATGACCAGGTATTTGTTAAAGATGGCGAAAAATGCTGGTTTGTAAAACTTCAATCTGTCCGCTTATTTGAATCTGAAGGCAATTATGTTAGGTTATATTTTGAAGACAACAAGCCTTTAATTTTAAGAACATTAAATTATCTTGATGAACGACTTGATAATAAAACATTTTTTAGAGCAAATAGGAAACACATTATCAATTTAAAATATATTGATAATATAGAACCCTGGCTGAACGGCGGTTTACTGGTAAAATTAAAAGGTGGAAATAAAATAGAAGTATCCAGAAGACAGGCAATAAAGTTTAAAGATATGTTAAGTTTGTAGAAATTTAAATTAAAAGCTTAATTCTTTATCATAAAATATTTAATAAACAAGAAAAATTTAATCGAATAGAACCCATGCAATTCCAAACCTGATTGCTCTCCGGGGCATGGGATAGTAGGGGATCAAGTAATACTGGTTATCGAAAAGGTTCTGCCATGTAAAATAAATTATGGCGACTTTCTGAATTGTTCCGGTTAGGGTAAAATCCAAATCGTTGCTTTCATTAACATTTAGATTATTCAAGTATTCTTGTTTGCCGATATAATGAAAGACCAGTCCGGTTTTCAAATTTAAATTCGAATGAAACAGCATGTCTTCATAATAAAGGCCTCCGGTAAAATTAATCTTCGGCATTAAATACAAAAGCAGAGATCTATTATTGGTGGAATATAACGAAGAAACAGTTTCAACGCCTATTTTCCAGATTAGAAAATTCAGATTAAGAGCTACACCTTCCAAATCCGGGTAATAATTCTCGTATGATTTGAACGGGTATCTTTCAGGCAGCATAAGATTATTTCTCTTAAAATATTTGAGATCTGCGAAAATATTTTTGCTTGACAACGAAATACCTGCCTCAAAATCTTTTACAATACCAGAATTAGCATAAGTCTTATAATTAGAATATCCAAAATATATTTTTGAATTCTTTAAGTAATAATAAGAAATATCGGCACCATATCCGTTATATGTACCGTTAACTATCGGCTGATAAATGTTGCCCGACTCATTGTCATACTTATAATAAATTGAAGGTATCAGGACGCTGTCTAATAGACTCAAAGAAAAAATCGAAGACACTGCAATATTTTTATAGGTTATCGGATAATAGTTTAAAAATGAATTTGAAAGTGAATAATATTTAATATCCGCTTTTTCATAATTTGCATTCAGCTGGATATTAAAAATATCTGCGGAGTAATTTTGTTTAAACGCAACTCCGTAAATCTTATTCTTTCCGATTGATTTATAAAATGTTGTATCCTGGTTTTGATTTAAATCGGTTTGATTATATTTATAATAAAAAGTTAAATCCGTTGATGAATTGGGAATAAACTTTCCCAAAAATTTAAGGCTAAACAAATGATCTTTAACTCTTTGATTTCTGAAAGGATAATTTACAGGAGCTAAAAATTCATCATAAAGATAATAATTTATGTCTGGACTTGTTCTGGCGATACTATCAACATTAACGCCTCCGTTTAGTCCTACTATTGAATTATAAAAATCATACCCGCCTATTAAATTAATTTTGTTCGATAAAAAATATTTTAATCTGACTTTTGCCTGCCAGATGCTGAAACTGGTGTTCGTATAGCTGCTGTCGACCTTTCTGTTTGTTATATCGAATGAAAGGTCAAATTTTTTAAAAACTTTTTCATTAAAAATACCGTCAACCAATGCTTCGCCGTATGGCCCTTGGTAGTACTTAATCCTTGAATACGGCTTTACGGCGATAAAGTCGCGGGAAATAAAATTTACTGTGGTTGGGTTGCTGATCGATCCGTATAAAAATCCCCTTGGTGAGGGAATGACTTCAATCGAATCAATATATTCCGACTGAACAAAGTTTAAATCCAACGAATTAGTTAACCTGTTGTTTATGGGAATTCCGTCTTCAAGATAACTAATACTATTAAATCCCATTCCATATAACATTGTTTCATTAGGATATCCAATAAAGCCGTAATCTCTTGTATAGTAAAATCCAAAAGGTTTGAATAAATCTCCGGTATAGCGGTAATCCAAACTATTGATAGTTTCTCTATTAATAAAGCTGCCGTACGGGTCCAAAGCTTCTTCATATATCGGTTTAAGAATATTACCGGCGGCAATTGCTTTATTTAAGGAATCGTTTACTGCAAGAGAATCATTTGTTGATGTCTTAAGAGAATCATTATGATAAAATTGTTTTTTTGTCCTAAGAGAATCAAGAGATTGAGCCTGTATGGACGCAAGGAGAATAAGAAATAAAATCGGCAGAAGTTTCATTATTTTAAACAAAGTCGATTCAATTTATTAATAATGTTAAGTTGGAAAATAAGTAAATAAACCTTAAGCTACAAAAGAAATTAAATAGTTCCGTTAACCGATTATGATTAGTAAGTCCTTCTCAACAGCTACTGCCGGGCTTCCCACTACCCTGAATGGGGTAGATTGAAAATAATTTTCAAAAAAATTGAATTAATATTTTTTTTGAGGATATTTATTTTTAATTTAAACATCGAATTATCTAATTAAATAATTAAAGAAGGAAAACGCTATGGCAGCTGTAAAGCCTATGACCAAAGGTCAGATCTTAGATCATCTTTCAAAAAAGACCGGCACTACAAAAAAATTAGCCGGAGAATTTTTAGACGAATTTGTTTCGTTAGCTTATAAGGAAGCTAAAAAATCTTTTGTGGTTCCGGGCCTGGGGAAATTAGTTGTCGTTAATCGGAAGAAAAGAGTCGGTAGAAACCCTGCCACAGGCGAAACAATGGTAATTCCTGCAAAGAAAGCTCTAAAATTTAGAATCGCAAAAGCAGCAAAGGACGCTGTATTACCTAAAAAATAATCTATTTAACCAAAGCCTGTTGAAAGACAGGCTTTTTTAATCCGCTGTTTTAATTAAGGCGAATAATTTTCGTCTATCCCAATTTTATAATTATTCTCGACGCCTTTTTATAATAATTTTTTCTCATCTAACTTTATATTACAAAAACCTGAGTGTCTAATGTTATTTCAAAATTTATCCTATTAGTTATTGTAACAAAGAAACCCAATGCTTCAAAAACATTGGGTGTCTAAAGCAACAACTTGTGATGTTATAGGCATAAACTTCGCCGTAAAATCTTATTTTAATAGTTATTAAACAATTGAGTTTTCTGCAGCGGAAACCTTATCAATTCAAAAGAAGGATTTAATTATGCTTGAAAAAAATAAGATTACTACATTTTTTCTGGATATCGGCGGGGTGCTTCTTACGAACGGATGGGACAGGCATGCACGTAATCTTGCAGTAAAAACTTTTAAGCTGGATGAGGAAGAAATTAACGAACGTCATCACCTTACTTTCGATACTTACGAAGCAGGAAAGCTTAGTCTTGATGATTATATGGATAGAGTGGTCTTTTATGAAAAAAGAAATTTTTCCAAAAAAGATTTTAGATCTTTTATGTATGCGCAGTCAAAACCTTTTACGGACATGATGGGGCTTATTAAAGATTTAAAGGGAAAATATAATTTAAAAATTACAGCCGTAAGCAATGAAGGAAGGGAACTTACCGAACACAGGATTCATACATTTAAACTGGATAAAATATTTGATACTTTTATAGCATCCAGCTTTGTGCACTTCCGTAAACCCGATGTCGACATCTATAAAATAGCCCTGGATGCTTCGCAGGTTACACCGGATAAAGTCCTTTACCTGGATGACAGGCATATGTTTATTGAAGTTGCCGGAACTCTCGGTATAAATGGTATTCATCATAAAAAATATGAAACCACTAAAAATGAGCTGGCAAATTACGGATTTATTTTAAAGGAGAAACAATGATATCAGCAAGAAAACCGGATCCTACTATTCTTGTTATTTTCGGTGCCGGGGGAGATCTGGCATGGCGAAAGATTATACCGGCGCTTTATAATTTATACCTGGACGATTGGCTGCCGGAAAATTTTGAAATTATAGGACTCGATATAAAAAGTTTTTCAGATGAAAAGTTTAAGAAAAGATTAAAAGAAGGGATTGATAATTTCTCGCGAAGCGGGAAGGCAAGAGCGGAAGACTGGAAAAAATTCTCTGCTTCCGTGAGCTATCAGAAAGCAGACTTCACCAGCGTTGAAAGTTTTAAAAAACTTTCCCGGCATTTAGATGAAATTGAGAAAAAATGGAGTGTTAGGGCAAATAGAATTTTTTATATGGCAATTCCTCCCTCATTTATTGAAACTATTGCAGAACAACTCGGTAAATCGCACATTGCAAAAGATAAAGACCATGCAAGAGTTGTTGTTGAAAAACCTTTCGGACATGATTTTGTGAGTGCGCGAAATCTTAACCAAATAATATGTAATATTTTTGATGAGTGTCAGATTTACAGAATCGATCATTATCTCGGCAAGGAAACGGTTCAAAACATGATGGCATTTAGATTTGCTAATGTTCTATTTGAGCCGATTTGGAATAGGAATTATATTGAACATGTTCAGGTTACAGTAGGTGAGCAAGTTGGTGTAGAACATCGCGGCGGATACTATGATCACGCCGGAGCTTTAAGAGATATGATACAAAATCATTTGCTCCAGCTTGTGTGCTTAATAGCTATGGAGCCTCCAGTATCTTTTAATGCAGATGAAGTACGGAATAAAAAGGTTGACGTCCTTCGGGCAATAAGAAAATACTCGAAAGAAAAAGTTGATAATTATGTTGTCAGAGGTCAGTACAGCGAAGGATGGATGGAAGGCGAGCATGTGACCGGTTATAGAAATGAGCCGGGTGTAGATCCTAAGTCCGTGACTGAAACATTTACAGCAGTGAAATTTTTTATTGATAACTGGCGCTGGCAGGATGTACCGTTTTATGTTCGTACAGGCAAAAGATTGCCTGAAAAAACTTCAGTTATTACAATTCAATTCCGTCCTGTACCGCATCGGGCTTTCCCGGTGGAATCAATTGAAAACTGGCAGCCCAACCGGCTAATTATTAACATTCAACCTGAGATGAGTATTAGATTAAGTTTTCAAGCCAAGAAGCCTGGATTAAAAATGCTGATGAATCCAGTTGATATGGTTTTTAGTTACAAAGAAGCGTATAAATCAAATCCGCCGGAAGCATATGAAACTTTAATTCTTGATACGATGCTAGGTGATGCAACTTTATTTATGCGCGGTGATCAGGTTGAAGCTGCCTGGGAAGTCGTTATGCCTATTCTTAATGTTTGGCAGTCTTCATCATCAGAAGATATTCCGAATTATGCCGCTGGTACCTGGGGCCCGGAAGAGGCTGAAGCTTTAGTTGCCAGGGACGGAAACAACTGGCTGGTTTTCCCTGCAATTAAAATTGATGGGAAAAAGAAAAAAATAAAATAAGATATAAATTAATTGTGTCATAAGATTCTTTTCTAAGTTGTGGTAAGACTCCAATCACCACGATGAATGTATTTAAGTTGTCATCCCTGGCGGAGTTGAGGGATAATTTATTCGTTATAAATAACTAGACTTAATCATGACACTAACTTTAAAATTTTATGTTAAATGAATTTCAAGTTTTGGTTAGATTATGTTGTATTACAGCATACACCAAAGGAACAAAGCTAGTATAAAAGCATCTAAATTATTGATAAAAAATTTGGAAATTAGATGTTATTGTTCAATAAATATTTTAATAAAAATAGGGGCTATTTATGAAAAAGCATATTATACCTTTAGGGAAAATTTTAGGGATTCCTGTTGGTTTGGATTATACTTGGTTTTTAATATTTATACTGCTTACGTGGAGCTTAGCGGTAAATTACTTTCCGCTTGAGTTTAAACAATGGCCTGTAGCTGAGTATTGGATAATAGGAGCTTTAACTTCAATTATGTTATTTGTAAGTGTATTGCTTCATGAATTAGGCCATTCGATTTTAGCTTTGAACTATAAAATTAAAGTAAAACAAATTACCCTTTTCCTTTTCGGTGGTGTTGCTGAAATAGCAGGAGAACCTCCTAAAGCTGTCGCAGAATTCTGGATTGCTATTGCCGGTCCGATTGTGAGTTTTTTATTAGCTGGTATATTTTATTTACTTGAAATTGTTTTCAAAGATGTAAATTTTCTCTTTGCTTTATTTGAGTATTTAGCTTTTATAAATTTTGTGCTTGCTATTTTTAATTTAATTCCCGGTTTCCCGCTTGACGGCGGCCGCGTGCTAAGAGCAATAATCTGGGGTGTTTCACATAATCTGCACAAAGCCACATACATAGCTGTTATTGTTGGCAGATTTTTCGGATTTATGTTTATTTTTTTCGGTGTGATGCAAATATTTGGCGGAAATATGGGCAGCGGGTTGTGGATTGCATTTATCGGTTGGTTCCTGGAAAGTGCGGCAATGTCCCAATTACATCAGCAGTATCTGCAGGACCATTTAACCGGGCATACTGTTTATGAAGCAATGAGCAGTGATTACGGCATCGTCCCTTATGATTCGACTCTTCAGGAAGTTATCGATAATCATTTTCTGGGAATTGGAAGAAGAAGTTTAATAGTTAAGCAGGATGATAAATTTATCGGAATGCTGACTCTTCATAGAATAAAAAATATACCTCAAGATAAATGGCCTTTCACAAGTGTTACCGAAGCTATGATTTCTGACATTGAGACTGAAAAAGTAGATGTTAATTACCCTTTATGGGACGCATTATTAAAGATGGACAAAGACGGAGTAAACCAACTTCCGGTTGTAGAAAATGAGCAAATTATCGGGATTTTAAGCAGGGAAAGCATTATTACTTTTTTAGGTTCTAACCAGGAGTTTAGAAATAAAAAAATGTTTAGTTTTTAATTCTTTGAATTCAGGTTTATGAGTCGTTTCATTCTGGAAATAAACGTTATCTTCAGCATAAAGTATTTTCTTTTAAATATATATATTCATTTCATCATAAAGCCAAATAAGTTTTAAAAACCTTTTGGGATTTGCAATGTGGGTAAGCTGAATCTCGAAGGCGTCAAAATTTAATTAAATAAAATTGATATAATATATGAATGAAAAAATATATTTCGCCCCCGGCTGGCCTGGAATACCTGCCCGCTGGACTTCTAGTGCAAAAAGCGGTGTTGGTACTGCACTAAATAAATCAAGCAGAGTATGGTTTACTATAAGTCATGGTATTTTAAATGAAATATATTATCCGAGATTAGACCAGGCATGCACTCGCGATGCGGAGTTTATTGTTACCGACGGCAAAAATTATTTCTCAGAGGAAAAAAGAAACACCGAAAGTAAATTAGAATATTTAGCCGAAGGAGTTCCTGCTTATAAATTGATTAATACTTGTTCTTTAAAAAGATATAATATTGTAAAAGAAATATTTGCGGATCCTTTTCGCGATTGTATACT
>JBJKQE010000173.1:0-3739 GCA_046705645.1 Ignavibacteriaceae bacterium
GAGATATCTTTAGTTCGCATTAATTCGATAGCTTTTTCCATCCGGAGTTGTATAACATATTGATAAATACTGGTATTGAAGATACTATTGAATCCTGATTTTAGTTTGTTTTCATTTGTTGCAAGCATTAATGAAAGCTGTTTTATAGTGGGTGGATTATGAAAATTTACTTTCAAAATTTTGCCTGCTTCATTTATACGTTCAACATCGTCCTGACCGAGTTTTAATGATGAATTATTCCCATTTCGCGATATTATCTGCTCTAATTGAAGATGGATTAGTTCTATTGTTTTATTTTTATAAAAATTACGGCTTAAGTTTTCGTTGCTGTTTTTGTAATTCAAAATCTCATTTATGATTAATTTCATTTGAGGGGACATTGTGATAGGAGAGTTAAACATATTCCTCTTAGCTTTCCTATTAATCTTTTGTATTATTTCCTTAAATGTGTCTTCGTAATTACTGAGAATTTCAGTGTACCGGGCAGGTTTTATAAAAATTCTAAATAATTCCGTAACAAGCGGTGTACTAAATTCCAAGCTTCCTTTATTAGCTAACTGCACCGATACAGCCTCCTCATCACATAAAAGGTAAGGTTCGTATTCGGCGCTGTCAATTCCTCCGTTGCTTTTTAAATGGAATGTATTTATTACAGTATCCTCTTCAAATGAAACAACAAACTTTTGAGAAATATCGAAAACATTGTAGGTATAGTGAAGCATCAATCCTTTTAATACAATTGCTTTTGTTTGGGATTTGCAATTGTCTTCATCATAATTTCGTTCAATTATTTTAAGTTCTGAATCTGAAATTGCCTTATCGCCGGCACTAAAGAATACCTTGTTTGTTGCAGCGAATTTGGAAACAAACTTCATAAAATCCTTTTTGGGTAAGTTTTACTCCGTTTCGGGTAAAGAGAAACAGAAAAAGTTCCCTTATTTTTAATTCAAAAATAAACAGTTTTTAAGAAGATAAAAAAACATAAGAGTGATAAAAATGATTTACACAAATCCTGTACTTGGTTTTCTGAAGTGCATGTTATTACATACCTGCTTACAGGTTAAGTATATAAAAACAGAGATTGGCAAGAAAATAATTATGGAAGACGGTAAAGAATTCACTGTATTTAGAAGAGTAGTAATTAAGAGGTACTTTAACAAGGATAAGGATTCAGAAGGTTTGTTTCTTGTTCGTTTTACACCAACGATGGAAATAAAAAAGAACATAAAACTATCTACGCTCCTAATGTTTTTTATCATGGGATTTAAAGGTTTTCGGTCCAAGTATTGGTGTGTAAATGAAACGGACGGAATGTGTCTTGGGATTTATGAGTGGGATACAATTATAGATGCTGATAGATATTCAAAATCAATTGCAGTAAGGAATATGACAAAAAGATCTCTGCCTGGTTCTATTACTTTTCAGATCATGCAGAATATAGAAAAAAACCGCAAATGGCAGATTATTGATCCGGAAGCAAATAAAAAACAGCAATTCAGAAGGAAATACAGTTTAGCATAATAAAATCCGGGGATAAAAATGAATTCAAATTTTAACAATACAAAATTAACCCTGGCGATGATTGGATGTTCAGGATATATAGGTTCGGTTTATATTCAGGAATTCCTGAAATTAGGTATTAAGTTGAAAATTTTGGCAAGAAAACCTGAAACTTTAAAAAAACAATTCCCGGGGGTTGATATTATAAAGGGAAGTATGATGAATAGAGGTGATGTTATCTCAACTATTAAATATTCTGATGCTGCATTTTTAATAACTCCGATTGGTTCAAGAAATAAAAAACAGGTTGAGATAAATATGGCAAAAGTTTCTATTAAAGCAGCAAAAGAAATTAAGTTACCTCATTTAATATTTATATCGGCACTTTGTCCAAAGTATCCAAGCGGAGTAGCCCTGCTGGATTCAAAAATAGAAATTGAAAATATAATTGCTGAAAGCGGAATTCCCTGGACTTCCATCCGATGCGGTTCATATATGGAAGATATAATAGGACACCGGGTTAACAGCATAAAAAAAGGACTATTTCTTTTCCCGGTTAATAAGAGAAAAGAATTTAACCTAACCTGCCAAAGGGATATACCCCGTTTTGTTAAACTGCTTTTATGCGACGGTAGAAAGATAAATAAACCGATTGATTTTATATCGCCTGATAATTTTAGGCCTGTAGAAATTGCCAAACTAATCGGTAATTCTCTGGGAATAAATGTTCATGCCAGCGGAAAATATCCTTTGTATTTTTTACTTCGACTGGCTTTGCCTTTATTGTATTTACGGAAAAATAGATTGTCCTCAATTGTTCCATTAATTAAATTTTTTAATCGTTACGGTTACACAGGAAATAAAAATCAAATGATGGAAGAATTTCCCGGGTTTAAAATGACGACTCTTAAAGAGTATTTAACAAGTTTCAAGATAAATAATCAGATAGGAAAACAGAGCACTTATTAAAAATATAAATATTTACATAAAGAAAGGAACACGGATCATGTATAATGTTGAAATAAAAAATATTGAAGAAAAAAAAGTTACCGCATTAGTTTTACACACCACTTTTGCAATGAACCGTCAGGCCCAGGATATTCCTCCTTTTTTCCATAAGGTTATGGAAGACGGAACTCTGGAAAACGTACCTAACCGAATTAACAATAATCAAATATGTGCATTTGAAATGGAAAAAAATTCTCCCGGGTTTGATTATTATATGGGAGTGGAAGTAAGCAGTGTTGAGAAAATCCCGGATGGTATGAAGACAATTACAATCCCCGCAAGTAAATTTGTAACCGCATCATTTATTAAAAGGGGAAATCCCGATGCGCTGCAAGCATTTAAGTTTCTTACTGAAAAATGGATGCCGGAAAATGGATGTCGGCAAAATCAAAATATCCCTTTATTTATATATTATGATGAAAGGTTTATTCCGGTTTATAAAGAAAAAGGTTATAATGGGAATCCGGTAGCTGAAATATTTATTCCTATACAATAAACCGTATATATTTAATAATGCCCGAAATTGTTCGGGCATTTTTTATAATAAATCAATCGTATCCATTAAAATTTACTTCAGTAGGCGGACATAAAATATTCAAATTTTCTTTACCAAAGAGTCTTTAAAAAATGCAGCCACTATTCTTTGAATAACTTCGTAATATCAGGATATTAAAATTTGAAGATTTCCTTTTTTTCATTTTTTATTGGAGATAAGACGCACTAACTTGAAGGAGTTCTGTTATATCTTAATTTCTAATTTCAATAAATTACTTGAAAAATATTAAATATTCTCCTCTACGGGATTCAAATAAAATAATTTAATTCAATTTTCTTTGTTTCTTGATTATCTATGTATTACGGTCTCATGAAAATTAAAGCTGTCTACAGCTTCCTCAAGTGTATCGTAAGTATTAAAGACGGATAATGTTCCTACTTTTTCCATAAGTGTTTGTACAACGGATGTAGGCTTTACAAGCCGAATCTCACCGCCTATCTTACCCATGTTTTTTAATGCAACTACTAGAACCCCTAAAAAGGTTGAGTCAATAAATTCACATTGTCTTATATCGACGATTAATTTTTTGAAACGCATCTCATAGTCGTCGTTCAATATTCTTTTGAACTCTCCTGCTTCTTTGTAGGTGGCTCTGCTCAGGTTGACTATTTCAACCACGATATCTTTAATTACTATTTTTCCAAAATCTTCCACTTTGGCCCTCGAATTTTTGTT
>JBJKQE010000174.1:0-12902 GCA_046705645.1 Ignavibacteriaceae bacterium
TAACCATGATTTTTCATTAATTTATAGAAATAGATTAGAGAAATTACTACTGGAATACTAAAGATATCTTTATTTTTTGAGGAAATTACCACATGGACGATGATACTCTTCAACCAGGCCAACAAAAACCCAAAAGTCCAATTAAAATAATTGCTCTTACATGCCTGCTCGCCGGAACACTGGATATTTTATCTGCTATTATTGATTCTTCGATTAGATTTAAGATTACACCGATTGAGTTATTTCAATTTATTGCAAGCGGAGTCTTCGGGCCGAAAGCATTTTCCGGAGGTATACCAATGGCGATTGCAGGACTCTTATTTCATTATTTTATCGCGAGCTGCTGGACGGTTTTCTTTTTCCTGATTATGCCTAAGTTTAAAATCTCCTCGAAGTACAAAATACCGGTTGGTTTATTATATGGAATCTTTGTCTGGCTGGTAATGAATCTGGTCGTTGTTCCCCTTTCCAATGTGCATAAAGTAAAATTCAGCTGGTCGCATACGATTTTGGGAATGCTTTATCTAATGTTTATGATCGGCCTGCTGGTTTCGGTAATGTTTTATAAATATTATTTTAATCAAAATAGTTGAGAGTTAAATATTTAGTCTATACTTTTATCCAAACTTTAATGGTCCGTAAATAATAAAATATATTAAAAGTGCTGCAAGTAATGCTGCTGCCGATACCCAAAATGTGGAAAAGAATGTCTTCCCAAAATTAAATTTCTGTTCCAATATCTCATCAACTTCTTTTAGTGAAATTTTTGCAGTTGTTGAATCATATCTAAGATAACTAATTTCATCATCATCTGAGATAATAATTTTTTTCGGGTTCTCTATAAATACTTCTTTTTTATCTTTTAAAATGAATTTTACTTTATGCTCTGCTCTATTGTTTAAAATATCATCACCGGAAATAGTATAATATGAAAAACAACCAGTAAAAGCCATAGTAATAAAAATAAGAGTCATTATAGAAAAAATGGATTTATAATTTTTCATTTATTCATCTTTCAGAAAATGAAAATTAACCTAATTGCATTGAAAAAGGATATAACATCAACCGATTAATAATAAAACCTGCCTTCATCTAACATTTTCGAATAAAGAATTTTAGGCTCACGACAAATAAATACCACAAGATTGTTTTCATGGTTTGTCACATAAGGATTAGTAAATTTACCCGGGAATTCCACAACATCATTGAATCGTTCTTTCATTCCATTGAAGTCTCTGGGCTGTCCTAATTGAAGTACAATATTTCCATGCAGCTTATCTTTACTCCATAAATAATATGTATTATGTCCGCAAACAACAGTTGGAAAATTATATTTCTTTCCAAATAGTTCTAACGCGCCTGCTTGTCCGTAATTTCCTGCAGCAATTAAAGTTTCCTTTTTTTCTTTATCCGTAAGACTATTATATGCATTTAAAACCAGGTTAAATTTTTCTTCCCATCCAATTCTGTCGGCAAGAATCTGCGGAAGCGGAGGCTTATTACCGGATTCAAGTTCAGTATTTAATCCTAAATATTTAGTATACTCTTTCACATTATTATAACTGAGGTAAGGCAAAGTTATAGGTATTGCAAGTGCAAGTCCGGCATATAAAAGAAAAATCGTTGCAAATTTTAGCCACTTTAAATTATGCTTCAAAATAAAAACCTCAATGAAAAAAGCTCCGCCTGCAAAGGCTGCCGGATATGCAAAGGCAAGTCTGTCGGGACGGCTTGAACCGGAAAACATCATAACTAAAAATAAACTCAAAAATAAAATTCCTAAGAATCTGAATTCTTTTATTTTTTTTGAAAGTAATAAAAATATAAAACCTATTAACCATAACGGAAAAGTAAATGGCGACATATCCATTACCTGGTTTAAAAAGAAAGCTAAAGGTGGTGTATATATATTTTTTGAAGTACTTATATTTTTATAGAACTCTAATGAAGGGAAATTATTTTGAATTTGCCAGATGATGTTCGGTATAAAGATGAGAAATGCAATAAATGAACCTAGTGCAAACCATCTGTTTATTAAAAGTCTCCATTTACCTGATACAAGCAAAGAAAAAATCATCATAATAATAAAAACTGCGAAAGTATGTTTATTCATTATGCCCAATCCCATAATTATTCCCAGCAGTATCCATCTTTTCGGATCATTCTCTTTGATCATCTTGACTGTATATATCATAAAGGCAATTGCAATTAAAGGTTCATAAGCATTCATTGAATAAAAACCGACAAACGTTACAATAACCGGTGAAGCAGCAATTGCAATGGCAGCAAGACTCTGTGCGAATTTACCGCCTCCAATTTCTTTTACAAGTATTCCGGTGAAAAATACTGATGCAGATTCAGCTAAGGCAGGTAATATCCTTATTGCAAGAATAGATGTTCCGAAAATAAATTGATAAACAGTTAGAATAAGCGGAGCCAGCGGCGGATGGTCTATATAGCCGAATGCAGGCCGGAACGCACAAGCGATGTAATAAAACTCATCTATGAAATAGCCGTATCCTTTTGTAAAAGATGATAAGTATACAAGTATAAAATTTGCAAAGGCAATTATGAAGAGATATTTATATTCAGAAATTGTCTGAGTATTTAAGTATTTCATTTCTCATTCATTATATATTATTGAATTCATCATTAAATATTTCGAAATGCTTCTACAGCAGCATAGGTGTCAAAGAATTCCTGGAATTTAATAATCATTCCGTTTTTAATTGTAAACAAATGGACAAAGTCGGTTTCATAAATTTTGTTGGTTGGTTTTGCAAGACATTTTGTGTAACCGATTGCTGCAACGGTATCAGAATCACTTAAGAATTTTTGTGGTTCAAGGGCAAGAATTTCTTCCGATTCATGACCAATTTTTAACCATTCTAAAAATCCCTCATGGCCATACCTTGTACCTGCTGCAGGATTAAAAGGGTTGGCAGGCTCACCCCATTCTACATCTTTACTAAGTATTGAAAGTACATATTCAAAATCATGTTTAACGAAAGCTTCGTATAATTTTTTAATGATGTTTATATTTTGAATAGAAAAATTATCTTCTGATTCTACATTCATTTTTTCCTCTCTAGTAAAGTTCATTATTTTAACTATAAAAAAATTCATCCCGGGTTGTATTAAAGCTATTTCTCCTTCACTTATGTTTTACAACAACTAAAGTCATGTCATCTAATTGTTCAAATCCATTTCTCCAATTTTCACCGGCAATTTTTAATTCTGAAATTATTTCAGAGGAATTCATAAAATTATTTTTTAATAATATTTCTTTTACCCTGGTCAATTCAAACATTTCTCTTTTTTCATTAAATAATTCAAGCAGTCCGTCGCTTAAAATTAATAATGCATCACCTTGTAAAATTTTAATGTCCCTCTGTTCAAAATCTAATTTATTTGTCGCGCCAAGAGGCATTCGCTTAAATACAATCTCTTCGATTCGATTTTCATTTTTATGGTATAATAATGTAGACGGCATACCGGCAGAAGCTATATTTATACTCGAATCATTAAACTTTAGAAATGTTAATCCCATATATAAGTTGCCAAGTTGCATTGATATTATTACATCGTTAATTTTATTCAGGCATTCTGCAGAAGTCATTTTAGGATTTAAATCATGAATCAGACTTTTAACAATTGCAACCATTATGCCTGCTTTTACTCCGTGGCCGGTAGCGTCACCAACTATTACATTAAGGTGTTCGTTTTCATCCTCTATAACATCGTAATAATCGCCCCCGACTTCGGTTGCTGTTTTCATATAAACGGCAATATCGAGATTTTTATGTTCAGGTATTTTTTTCGGTAAAAAAGAAAGCTGCAGTTTTCTTGCTTCTTCCAATTCCTGAGTTTTTCTATTATTTTCCGATTCAATAATCCTTTTTTCCGTTTCAATCTTATTTGCCGTTCTTTCCTGTTCAATTGTTTTTTCCGAAAGTTCCTTTACTTTGATAAGCTGACTTTCAAGATTTTTGTTAGTTAAGGAAAAATTGTACGAAAGAAATATCGACATAGATACGGCAAAGCCTATCATTCCGTATTCAAAGATCTGATTAAATTCTGTAAATGGAGAAATAATTGAATAATCAAAAAGAATTTGCAATAAAATAAAAGCAAATAAGACTGCTAAACCGATATTTACAATCAACTGCCCTTTTAAGTCTTTTTTCTTCCATCTTTTAATACTTGATATGATTATATCGAGAGATACAATTCCAAAAAAAGTATAATTGATTACGCCTTGATACGATAATAATAAATAGTTCCAAACTAACAAGGATACAAATATTACGAAATATAATATCCATCTTTTAGGAATTTTTATATACTCAATTGCATAGAATGTCATCAAACTGAAGAAAATGGCTACAGGAACTGAAAGACTGTTTAATCTATAATAAAAGATTATGATAGATGGATTTGTTTCAATAAATCTTTCAAAACCATAGTATGTAATTCCGGCAAATCCTAGTAAGCAGATTGCATAAAATAAATTTTCTTTATGTTTCGGATTAAACGCAAAAATAAAAATGTGGAAGAAAAATAAGATTAGCGGAATAATAGTAAATACCATTTGATGATAAGAAGCAGCTCTGATATTCTGTGTTTGTTCAAACAGAGTATTAATATCTTTTAAATAAATGGCGAACCCAGGAGAAAATCCGAGTCTCCTTTGCTCCTTCCAATTATAATTGGCATATCTCACGGCAATAACTTGATAGGGTTTAGGATCTATGACAAATTCTTTCCAGATACGAACTTGTAACGGTTTAAAAGTCGAGACTGAATTTCCTATTTTACCATAAGAATATAATAGTCTTCCGTTATAATAAACCTGTGATGCTCCTAAATGACCAATTAGAAAAGCAAGAGATTTATTCCAAAGCGAAGTATCGGCAATAAAATTAAATCTGAACCAGCCGACATTATCCCACTCCGGCAATGAATCTGTATTCCAATCAATGTATGAGGTCACGGATTTCCACTCACTATCATCAAAATTTTCCTCACTCCAATTTAAATTATCACCAGAATGATATTTCCAATAACCATCTATTACAAAATAATCCCGGTTTGGTTGAAATCTTTTTTTATTTAACACTATCTTACCATCTCTAAAAATATTTCTCCAATCGTACACAATAATGGGAAAATCAGTATCCTTTTTTAATTTGATAATAAAATTTTTATAATTTTGATAACTGCTGTCTAACGCTTGTTCCCACCAGCTGCCTGCTGTAACCTTGAATAGTAACTCCGTATTCTCCTTAAATGAGAAGGTTCTTGAGAACAAGCTGTCGTTTATTTTATTTAACTCAACTTTTCCCGGAATCCAATTAGACAGTTCAGGCTGATTGCCGGTAATATATACTTTCTGATTTACTATAGGATTCTTCACATGAACTAAGAAAGTAATTTTATACAGTTTATTCGAATTGTTTCCGCAGCCTGTTATAATTAATACGGAAATAAATAGTATTACGATGTTTGATATTATAAACTTTTTTCCCACTTTGCCCCGGTTTTTCTAAAAGTGTCAAATCTATTTATGAAACTTTAATCTAATTTTAATTTAAAGCAAATTAATTTATTATGAATAATCTTTAATCCGATTTATAATATTAATAAAGTCATGTTAATCTATAATATCGGATTCAATCCTGCCATTTAAAAATCATCCTTAACATAAAAAACAAACTAGAAGTATATTTAATATAAAATTTTTAGATACAAATATTGGAATAGAATTTCATTATTTATTATGATTCATCTTTGCGTAACATTAGCTAAATAATTAATTTAACGTTTGTACTTATCTTTCTTACAATAAAAGGGAGGACCATATTAATGAAATACGGATATTTTGACGATTTCAATAAAGAATATGTGATAACAAATGTTAAAACGCCCTATCCCTGGATTAATTATTTGGGCAGTGAAAATTTTTTCTCATTAATTTCAAATACAGGCGGCGGTTACAGTTTTTATAAAGATGCTTTGTTAAGAAGGATTACAAGATATCGTTACAACAGCGTACCCATTGATGAAGGCGGCAAGTACTTTTATATAAATGACGGCGGTGATATTTGGTCACCCGGATGGAAACCCGTTAAAGCAGATATACAAAATTATTCTTGCCGTCACGGTTTAGGCTATACCATTTTAAAAGGAGAACGTAATTCAATTTTAACAGAAGTATTTTATTTTGTTCCTTTAAAGGTAAATGCCGAAATTCAAAAAATCAGATTAATAAACAATGGTAAAATTAAAAAAACCTTAAAGCTTTATTCGTTTGTTGAATTCTGTTTATGGAATGCGCTTGATGATCAGACTAACTTCCAGAGAAATTTTTCCACCGGCGAGGTTGAAATTAAAGGCTCCGTTATATACCACAAAACAGAATACAAGGAAAGAAGAAATCATTTTGCATTTTATTCAGTTAATACGAAAATAAACGGTTACGATACGGACAGGGAATCTTTTACTGGATTATATAACGGATTTGATAATCCCGATGCGGTTGTTGAGGGAAAGCCGCGGAATTCTATTGCTCATGGTTGGTCGCCTATTGCTTCTCATTATATTGAAGTTGAATTAAAACCCGGCGAGCATAAAGAATTCATTTTTATTCTTGGTTATGCCGAAAATGAAAATGGGAAAAAATGGGAATCAAAAGGAGTTCTCAACAAAGAAAAAGCTGAAAAAATAATTGAAGATTTTTCCACCTCGGAGAGGGTAGAAAATTCATTTAATGAATTAAAAAAATATTGGAACACTCTTCTATCAAATTACCTGGTTAAAAGTAATGATGAAAAACTAGACAGGATGGTTAATATCTGGAATCAATATCAATGCATGGTAACATTTAATATGTCCAGAAGTGCATCATATTTTGAAGCCGGCATCGGACGCGGGATGGGGTTCCGTGATTCCAACCAGGATTTGATCGGTTTTGTACATCAAATACCTGCAAAAGCCAGGGAGAGAATTCTTGATATTGCCGCAACACAATTTGAAGACGGCGGGGCTTATCATCAGTATCAGCCGCTGACAAAGAAAGGCAATAATGCCGTCGGTGGAAATTTTAATGATGATCCGATGTGGCTTATCCTTTCAACAACAGCATTCATTAAAGAAACCGGCGATTGGTCAATACTTGATGAACGGGTCCCTTTCAATAATGATGATTCCAAATCCGAATCTTTATTTGAACATTTAAAGAGATCATTCTACCATGTGGTAAACAATTTGGGTCCGCATAGGCTTCCTCTTATCGGCCGCGCAGACTGGAATGATTGTTTAAACCTCAATTGTTTTTCTAACAATCCTGATGAACCTTTCCAAACCACTGAAAATAAGGAAGGAGGCGCTGCAGAATCGTTAATGATAGCCGGCCTTTTTGTCGCATACGGAAATGAGTTTCTTATTCTTTGTAAAGAGCTTAATAAAATTGAGGAAGCTGATAAAGCCCAAAAGCATATTGATGATATGATTTCTGCAGTTGAAGAATCCGGCTGGGACGGAGAGTGGTTTTTACGTGCATACGATTATTTCGGAAATAAAATCGGAAGCAAAGAAAATGACGAAGGTAAAATATTTATTGAGTCTCAGGGTTTTTGTATAATGGCCGGAATAGGAATTGATAATGGAAAAGCAAATCTAGCTTTGGAGTCGGTAAAGAAATATCTCGACTGCGAATACGGAATTGTATTAAATAATCCGGCATTTACAAAGTACTATATAAACCTGGGTGAAATTTCGACTTACCCGCAAGGCTATAAAGAAAATGCCGGAATTTTCTGCCACAATAATCCGTGGATAATGATTTCGGAAACAATGCTGGGTAACGGTGATAGAGCATTTGAATATTACAAAAAAATTGCCCCTTCATATTTGGAAGACATTAGCGATCTGCATAAGACGGAACCTTACGTTTACTCCCAAATGATCGCAGGCAAAGATGCATTTAAACCCGGTGAAGCAAAAAACTCATGGCTTACCGGAACTGCTGCATGGAACTATTATGCAATAACTCAATTTATTCTTGGTATTCAGCCGCAGTACAAAGGTTTGAAAGTTGATCCATGCATTCCTAAAAACTGGGATGGTTTTGAAGTAAATAGAAAGTTCAGAGGTGCCGAGTACAAAATAAAAATTTCTAATCATGAACATGTATCAAAAGGAATTAAAAAAATAATTTTAAATGGAAAAGAAATTCCCGGTAATATAATCCCTTTAGCTACCGCAGGTTCTCTCAATACGGTCGAAGCTGTAATGGGCTAAGTTTTTAATGCTTATTTATTTGGTTATTTTTTTATTTTTAGTTATGCCAAATTTTTAATAAATCTAATTTAGGTTTCTTTTGATTTATAAAAAATTTTGCGATAAATTCTCCTTCAGATTTATTTACCTTCATAAGCTTTTATAATTTCATCTATTTTTTTATTTGCATTTTCATTAACAGTCTTTCTTTTCGGATCCCCTTCAAACCAGTTTAGTGTGCGTTTAATACCCTGATTAAATGGAATTACTGCTTTAAAATACGGCACAAATGTTTTGATTTTTGTGTTGTCGAAAACTGCACATACGGATTTATCTCCTAATAAACCTCCGGTATAAGAAGGCTCGATACTGCAAATAAAATCGGAAGCAATATGAATAATATTTGCTTCAACACCGGCAGCGTAAGCAATAGTATTATAAATTTGATTCCATGTTAATACTTCATCGGACGTAATATGAAATGAATGTCCGATAGCCTGCTGATGGCCCAGTAGTCCGACAAAACCTTTAGCAAAATCTTCAGCATGTGTAATTGTCCACAAGGTCGTACCATCCCCGTGAACAATAATCTTCTTGCCTTTTAACATTCTGTCTACAATTGTAAATCCGTTGGCATCGTCTAAAGAACTCGGTATCATGGTATCATAAGTATGCGAAGGCCTTACAATCGTAACGGGAAAATTTTCATCACGATAAACAAGATTAAGTTTTTCTTCACAAGCGATTTTATTTCGTGAATATTCCCAATAGGGATTATACAACGGGGTAGATTCCGTAATTACCGGAAATGTAGGAGGTTTTTGATATGCAGAAGCTGAGCTTATGAATATATATTGCCTCGTTTTATTTCTAAATAATTCTATATCTCTTTCAATATCGGTTTTGGTAAACGCTATCCAATTGACAACAGCATCCCATTTGTGGTTTGATAATTCTGCCGAAACGGTATCGGGTTTTGATATATCTCCTTTAATTAATTTAGTCCCGTGAATATCTACTTTTCTTATCCCCCTATTTAATAAGTAAAGGTCAATCCCTCTTTCAACACATAATTTGCTTACTGAAGTACTAATGTTTCCGGTTCCGCCGATAAATAATACTTTCATAATTTCTTTCCTATTTTTTTTCAATAAAAATATTAAAATGATTTTTAAGTACAAAGTTATTGCTGTTATTTTACCAAAAATATTTTAACTGAATATGAAATGATAGTTTTCTGTTTCGGGAAGTTTTATTACTAAGCAAAAAGTATTACTGTTTAAAAATAATTAAATAATAATCCGCGGAAATGAAATTAGATTTTTTACTGTTTAAGAATTTTAAATACTTTTTATATTTATTCCTTCACTTATCATTTTAAAATAGAATCATATAATAGATGGCCAGCTTTAATAATATAAAAAGAATGTCAATTCTATTTTAGGAACTAAATATTAATGATATTCTAAAATTTATTTAAAACCCAATTCCTTACACATTCTATAATAATTGGAAGGAGCTATTCCGAGCTTATCGGCAGCGCTTGAATCGGAGTTGGAAATGCTCCTAACATAAGTTAAATATTTCTTACGGAAAATTCTTTCCATTTCCTTTAAAGGAAGCACCTGCCCCTGGTAAATGTCATCAAGGCTGGGTTCTTCTTTTATAAGCACGTGATTTCTTAAAATCATCGGATCGCTTATATCTTTGGCTTTAATTATTTTACTGCAGTTTAAAATTAATCTTTGTACAACATTCCTTAATTCGCGAACATTTCCCGGCCACTTATAATTCAGCAGAATTTCCTTTGCCTTTTCTTCTAATTCCGGTATTTCGACGCCTAAATCCAGACTGAAATATTTTAAGAAATGATCAAACAAAAGAAGAATATCTTCGCCCCTCTGTCTTAACGGTACAATATCCAAAGGTACAACATTAAGCCTGTAATATAAATCTTCCCTGAAGCGGTTGTTGTTAACTTCGTTGGCTAAGTTTTTATTGGTAGCAGCAATAATCCTTACATTAACTTGAATTTTTTCAATCCTTCCTATCTTTTCAATTTCACCGTCTTGAATTACGCGAAGCAGTTTAACTTGCGCCGATAACGGCAATTCGGCAACTTCATCTAAAAAAATAGTTCCGTTATTCGCAACTTCAAATAAACCGGGCTTTGCAGAATTTGCACCTGTAAAAGCGCCTTTCTGATAACCGAAAAGCTCGCTTTCAATCAAATCGGCGGGAATACTGCCGCAATTTATGGGTACAAAATTTTCGTACCTTCTCTTACTTTTTAAGTAAATGTTCCAGGCAACGAGTTCTTTGCCCGTACCGGACGGTCCGTTTATTAAAATATTAACATCGCTCTTTGCATACCGTTCTATATTTTCTATTAACTGTATCATAGGTTTGGATTCACCTATAATTTTTTTTGCTTCCAGCAAATCGGAAATATTTTGCCTTAATTTTTTATCGGTTTTTAATTTATGCTTTTCAAGTTTTTTCTTTTCGTAAGCATTAATAATACTAAGGATAAAATCGGTAGGCTGATAAATATATTCTTCAATATTGCCCGGATATTTCGTCCCGTACCAAAAAGCACCGGACTTAATTAGATTATTTGCAAAATTATAATCCGTAATGTTTATTGTCATTTTTGTAATTACTATTATCTGGATGAACGGATCGAGTTCCTTAATTTTGCAGATTAGTTCCTCGCCTTTTAGTCCTCCCGAAATTTGATAATCAAGAATGACGACATCATATTTATCCGAATTATCCGCTATAAGTTCCAAAGCTGCTCTGCCGTTGGATACCGTATCCAAGACCTTTAAGTTAGTCTCATAATAATTAATTGTGTTTTTTATTCTTTTAACATCAAAGTCTTCATCCTCCACCAGCAGTATATTTATTTGATGATTATTGTTAAGCATCCCCGCCTCTAATTGTTTTTAATAGTTATTGTAAAAATGCATCCCTCATTTTGCAGATTTTTTGCATCCAATTCCCAGCCGCATCTGCCAACAGCCATTTGATATGCTATATAACAGCCGTAACCCGAATTTATACCTGCATCGTTTTTAGTTGTTTGATTCTCTAAAAATATTTTTTTCATTCCTTTTTCGCCGGCCACTAAT
Organism: Ignavibacteriaceae bacterium; assembly: GCA_046705645.1. Taxonomy (GTDB): domain Bacteria; phylum Bacteroidota; class Ignavibacteria; order Ignavibacteriales; family Ignavibacteriaceae; genus FEN-1297. Next base: position 11,415 of record JBJKQE010000174.1, read on the forward strand.
AATTCCTCATTTATACCGGTTCCGTTGTCAGAGATATAAACCCTGGAAATATTATTTTCTTTATCATATTTTGATTTTATATTTATAGTAATATGTTTCTTTTTACTATGGTCTATACTGTTTTGTATTAACGGTTCTAAAATTTCCCAAACTACAAATTCATTAACATGTACTGCAGGTAAAGAATCATCCAGGTCTACTTCAAACCGGAACATTTCATTTTTGCTTGATATACGCAGAAATACAAACTTTAAAAGAAACTTGATAACTTTATTGATATCCGTATGAAAAATAGGATTCACAATAGTGTTTATTTCCTGGTCATACCACTTCATATCGTATATTATTCTTGAAATAAAGTTGGAATAAGTTATAACTCTCTCTTTGGTTTCTTCAAGGTTATCGGAATTTAACTTGCGTACATCATCCTTTATAAATCCCATTATTTTCTCAGCTTTATGATGAGTGTGATAGATCCTTTTTGTGAAGAGAGATTCTTTTTCAAATCTTATTTGCTGTTTAAGAATCTCTTTATGTTCATCAAATAATTTTTCCTGGGCTTCATTTCTCTCTTTAACAGCCTGAGAGGATACATAAAATATGGCAATAAGTCCTAGAAAGATTAATGCCGAATAAAGCAAAGAAACTTTATCAAAGTTAGTATTGATTTCTTCGGTAAGAAAAGAAAAATCCGGAGTGATTTTTAAATACATTACACCGAGATATTCTCCATCCGGGACAAACGGTACAAGGATGTTAAAAGTATTTTGTTTTTCCAGAGTACTATAAATTAATTCCGATGATCGTATTTTATTTTTTACGGAAAGGAATAAATTTACTGCTTTACTATGAGTACCCGAGTTTTCATCATAAGGCTGTAATTGACCTTTTATGTATGCTTCGAGTTCCTGACCGCTGTCTATTACATAAAGTCTTCTATCTTTAATTAGAAGAAGACAAATATCATTTACCGCCTTTTGAATAAGCTGCTGTTTAAAAATAACGTTAAAAGAATAAATAATCCTTGAGTCATCCAAATTAGAGACAGATTTATCAACGAACAAATTTTCAAAGAGCAGTTCCATACTTGTAGAAGTAATAATTGCTAATCTCTCGGCAGAATATCTTTTATACCAGTCCTGGGTCTCCGTTAAAAATTCCGAAAGCGAAGATCTTTGAATAAAGACCATAATTATTTGGAAAAAGATAAATACTGTAAAGAAAATTGTTATATGTTTAATCTCAAACCTATACTTTGAAAACTTTAAGGATAACTTTTTCTTTAACATAGTATCCCGCTATTTTATATAACTAACTGAAGTTACGCATAATTAATAAAAAGTATCTTTTGTCATTCCGAACTTGATTCGGAATCTTCATTTTTTCAACATTTTTAGATGCTGAATCAAGTTCAGCATGACAATTGCGTAACTTCAGTAACTAATTTAAGATTAATTTGTCCAGTTGAATGGCCTTTCCACTTTTCTT
>JBJKQE010000175.1:0-10739 GCA_046705645.1 Ignavibacteriaceae bacterium
TTTTCTTTTTTCTCTTTCAATCTAAGTATTTTCCAGCTGAGTTCTTCACACCAATCATTTACTACAAAACGAAAAATAAAACAAAAGAAATAAAATATTCCAAGCTCAATTAGTAAAAACGTAATCATATATTCCGACTTAGTAATAAATAAGATTGACATTAATACCGGAATAATAATTATAAAAGTGACAAATGAAATCCATCCGTATTTTTTTATCTTAATTAAGACATAATATAAATAAACTGTAAATACTAAGGCGAAAAAAGCGGCAATGAATAAAAATATTATTGTAAATAAGGATAAAAAGTATAACAACGCCGTAGATATATGGTAATTAAGAAACCTCTTTAATTTAAGAAGCAAATAATCTTCTTCTTCATAGAATGAAGTATCGAGTTCCATATTTAATTCAATTATTTTTAAATATTCTTATTTAACATCAACAGCAGATTTACGGTTGAATTGCCTGTAGATGAATCTTGTTATTATTCCGATTCCTAATCCAACTAAGATATTGTTAAGAAAAATTGCAAATTGGGAAATTGATATAATGCGGGTATTTATACCTATATAATTTGAAATTAAAAAAAGTAAAATTACCGCTGCCCAATGTAAAAAAGAAGTCGGCTGCCTAAATTTTTTGGCAACAATAAAACCTATAATTCCAAATACAGTATACGTAAAAAGCAGGTTAAATAATTCCATAACAACACCTTTCTATGTTTAACTTTATGAACTATAGTATTTAATTTTAATAATCATTTTATCAGTCCTCTTTCAGCTAATATTCCTTCTACATAATTAGAATTTTCAACAGTAAATGCCGATCTCATCCATTTATTCTTATAAATTATTACAAATATTTTATCTCCTTTGTACCTTAAAGAATCTGCCGGGTACCATGTCCTAAAATCGCTGGTACCTTGAATTCTCCATTTGCCTCTTAATAACGAAGGTTCGTAAACATTAATTTTCTCGACTCTTTTAAAAAAATATTTTTAGAAGACATCGAAGGGAAATAATAATTTTTAAGAATAATACTATCCTCTTCTATTACAATTAAGCTGTCTTGATATAATATTTTGTTTTCCATTTAACATATTATAATACCTTAGATTGTATAAATATCTTGAATTTTCTTTCCCATATCCCCCGCACTTTTTTTATCGTGGTTAATTAGAAGAAGTATTGATTAGTATGTCATTAACAAATCAAACCATATTCTGACTATTAATGTAAATATTATTTTCTCGAATAACACTAAAAATTTTTGATTTAGGTGATTTTCTGAATTGTTCCATCAGGGTTATAAAATATTGATGGCGCTTTAGAGAAAAAGTGAGTCGATTTTCTTTTGAATTGTTTGTCTATCAGTCTGGGTTTTGGCTAGGGATAATGCCTTATCAAAATTTTGTTTTGCTTTGTTGTTATCGATCCCGACATATAATTCGCCAAGTAATGTGAAATAGAAATGGTTATCGTTTAAATTTAGTTTCTCTGCTTCAATTATTGATTCTTCCTTGCTGTTAGCTTTTGAAAGTGCGTAAGTTCTGTTTAGAGCTGCTATCGGCGAATACTCAATCTGCAGAAGCTGATTGTATAGCTGCAAAATATTTTCCCATTTTTCTTTTGTATCTTCTTTTTTAGTATGCCAGTATGCTATTGCAGCTTCCAGGTGATATTTTGAAATTTTATTACCGCTGGCAGAACGGTTAAGAAAATATCCTCCTTTACTTATTAAATCGGAATCCCACAAAGCTGTATCTTGGTCTTCGTATAAAACTACTTCCCCGTTTTTATCAAATCGAGCATCGAACCTTGAGGCATGAAAGCACATAAGTGATAGAAGTGCATTTACCTGAGGTTTGTTCGTAAATTCATTTTCGATAAGCATGCTGCATAAACGCATTGCATCAAAGCAAAGATCTTTACGAAGAGTTCTGTTCTGACTTATCGAATAATACCCTTCATTGAAAAGAAGGTAAATTGTTCTTAATACCGCTTCTAAACGTTCATCAATTTCTGATTCGGAAGGAAGCTCTATTTTAATTTTTCCCTCACGAAGTTTTTCCTTTGCCCGGAATAGCCTTTTATTAATAGTTTCTTTATTAGTCAGAAAAGCGTCGGCAATTTCTTCTATTCCGAAACCGCAAAGAATCCGTAGTGACAATCCAATTTGTGCTTCTTCTGAAATTGACGGATGACAGATTGCAAACATCATCCGCAGCTGGCTGTCGTTTATGTTTTGCGGAGACAAATCAATTTCCTTTAGAAAAATATTTTGATCTCTTTTTTGTAATTCAGGAATAATTTTATTTTCATAAATCGAATTACGATTTAAATAATTCTTTGCTTTGTTTTTTGCAACATGATAAAGCCAGGCAGCCGGATTCTGCGGAACACCTTTCAATCCCCATGTTTCTGCTGCCGTTAAAAAAGTATCCCCGGCAATATCTTCAGCAATTTCTATTTGATCAAAACCAAAATGCCTGTAAAGCACAGAAACTATTTTTCTATACTCGGTTCTGAATAAATGAGGTATAAGTTCGTTCTGCTGTGTCATATTAAAATATCAATTGAAAATAATTATGCGAATAAACTGCGAAGCAATCTCTTAAAAGTTCTGAGATTGCTTCGCATTGCTTGTAAAATTTCCGAAAGGTTTTATAATGGATTGATTTCTCTTACTTCCACACTTCCGCCAAATAAAAGAACGGGACAGCCTTTTGCCAATTCAACAGCTTCTTCATAAGAATCGACTTTCACGATCGAATATCCGCCAATTGATTCTTTAATCTCTGAGTAAGGCCCATCAGTAACTTTATTATTTGCTCTAAGGACTCTTCCGGTAGTTGTTAACCGATTACCTTTATTGGACATTTTATTTTGAGCAGCAATACTGCCCATCCAATCCATCCATTTTTTTGTATTTTTCTGCGCTTCTTAATTTGTTACACTTGGTAAAGCACTTAAATTATTTCTATAAACAAATAAGAATTCTTTCATTTTAAACTCCTGGTTATTAATTTTTTATATTTTTTCGTCATTTCGAAGGAGTCTTCTCCAAGGGAGTCCTTCGGACGACTGAGAAATCTTTTCAAAATGTAAGATTTCTCCCTCCGGTCGAAATGCCGAAGACACTTTTGAAACAGCCTCTGATATGATCATTTAATTTTTATTTTACTAATTCCGCATGCTGTCCGACTTCATAAGTTCCTGCCGGAATACGAAAAGCAACGTTAATTCGATTGAAACTATTAATTGCAATTACACCCATAGTTAAATCTATCAATTCTTCTTCGGAAAATTGTTTTCTTGCTTCTTCATAAACTTCATCCGGAACACGGCTTTCACTCACTAAAGTAACGGCTTCTGCCCATGCAAGTGCGGCGCGTTCACGGTCAGTATAAAAAGGAGCTTCACGCCATGCATTAAGAACATAAAGACGCTGATCGCTTTCACCTTCAGCGAGCAAATCTTTTGAATGCATATCAAGACAATAAGCACAACCGTTTATTTGTGATACTCTAAAATCAATTAAATCGAAAAGCTTTTTTTCAATTGGCGATTTCGCCAAGTATGCTCCTAATCCGAGCAATGGTTTTATAGCGTTAAAACCTTTTTCAAATGCATTTAATCTTTGTTCCATTTTATTTTCCTCGTATTTATTTGTTTCTAAGAATTTGAATTACACTTATATAACAAATGAAATTCGGGAAATTGGACACAACGTTAAAGTATAAAATTATTTATTATTTATTTGTGTCCTTCCTTTGATAAAATTCTTCTCACTTCAACAGTATTTTCCTCGCCCTGCAGTACCGGACTTCCTTTTGCAAATTCAACCGCTTCATCAATTGATTCAGCTTTAACGATTATATATCCGCCGATTATTTCTTTAATATCACCAGATGGTCCGTTTGTTACAATATTATTATGACCAACAACTTTAGCCTCGTCAAATGGCAAACTGTTACCGATTGCAAATTTATTTTTTGCAATTATACCGTTTATCCAATTCATTGTTTGGTTCATCCAAATCTGTAATTGTTCAGGTGATGCAACTTTATGGCCGTCTCCATGCCTTAAGATCAACATGTATTCATTCATGCTTTCCTCCAATTATTTTAAATAATATAATCCCCATATTAATGACAACTGAATATTACAAAATTGGACATCGCTTTAAATTATTATTAAGACAATCCGCTGCCTTTGTAAAATTATATACGAATTGTTTAAACTAAAATGGAGAATGTATGTCTGTAAAAATTTAAGTTAATTATAATTAACTATTGAAAATATCAATTTTTACCGTGGCGGGTGAAGACACTCATTAATTATTTTCTATTACCCTAAATCTTATAACTTATAATATTAATGAAAATTTCTTAATTGATTTAACAATTAGATGTTCATACTCAACTAAATCAAGCTCATCAATGATACCGTTAATTAAGAATTTTTCTTTGTTAATTTTGTCAGCTCTTTTTTTAGATGCCAAAGCATCTTCCCCTCTTCCCATAGCAATATGAGAAATAAACGGTATATCTAATCGTAGCTCTTTTAACAAAATGCCTGTATAAAGTTTATCATGCAGTTTTATGATATCACTGTTGCCTTCATCAGGAGTCAAAAACACATCAACGCCGTCGCTGAATGAATCTTTTACAATTGTTGTGACCCGCAACGAAAAATTTATCCTTTTAATATTTTTTACAACTTTTGAAACATGAGCAGATATTTCTTTGAGATTAAAATTGAAGACTGGAAAAACTATTGTAAAATGAGGCTCCACAACATCGTAATAAATTTTATCATGTTCCTTTCTTATTGATTGGATCCACTTATAATCTCTGTAGCTGAATTTCGGAAAAGCCAGACCTAAATAGGTTTTCATACTTCTAATATTTAAAAATCTGTTTATCTAATTTTTAGGTTTATTTGTCGGAGGAACTTCTTTTTGTTTGTTAATATTCATATCCAATATTTCTTCTACAGCTTCTCTTTTATCTTTATTTAAGAACTCATACGTAGCGGCGAACATCGTTGTGGTTAAACTTCCCCCGTACTTTCTTATTCTGATTGCGATGCGGATAAAAATAATTATAACAGCGGTAAGAACCATAATAACTGCAATTATGCTTAGTACATCATCATCCATTGTATTACTTTCTTTTCATGGTTGATAACAATCTTAAATAAAACGGCACTAAATTAATCACTTAATTTTTATTTAATCAAAACTAATTTTATTTATCTGTTGGAGTTTTCGATGTATCGAGAATTTACGCCATACAAGCATACCGGCAATGAACAGAATTGTCACCGCAGTAACAATAATACTTCCTTCCAATCCAAAACTGCCGCCGGTCAATATAGGTGCACCTTTCAATGTAAAAAATTTCCAGTTGTTGGCTAAATTTTGACCGCTTATGGCTAATCCGAAAACCGGGCCTAAAAACAGGTTCCATACAAAATGAATGGATATAGGCAGCCAAAGATTTTTCGTTATATAATATGCTGTGCCAAGAAGAACTCCTGCAAAGAAAATATTAACTGCAGGAAGCCATGAATTGTGTAGTGCAGCTGCATGAAACAATACAAACAAAATTGAAGTTAAGATTACTGCCCATACTGCATTTGTTTGGGATTGTATTGTCTGAAATATATAGCTTCTTGTTAAAACTTCTTGCGTCACGGTATTTAACAGCATTGCGATACCGCTAAATAATAAAACCGGCCAGACTATTGAACTCGATAAATTAATTGTTGCAGATTTGAATAGAAATAATACAATAATTGATAATAAAAGCCATGCAAAACCAATTCCGGCTCCCACTAGAAAATCACGTGCAGCATGATCCGGCATAAAACCAATACTTGCAAGAGAACGTTTATCTACAAAGCTTACCATAATCCATGCTGAGCATAATATTGTAAGCATTGAGATAAGTTCAAAATATAACCTGGCGGGAACTCCGTATACGCTGCCCATACTTTCCAGTTTTTCGGAAAAAGCAATAATAAAAGGTGTAAGTAGTATTGCCCAGAAAAAAAAGAACAATCCCGATTTCCAAAAAACAGTCCAGATCCGCAGTAGTATTATTTTAAGGTTTTTCATTTCCACCCCCTCCTTTTTGCATTACCAAACAGCAGAAGAAAGTACACAAAAATATTTTCAGATTATTTTAACATTGTGATTATAAAGAAACTCAAACTCTATTTTGATTAATAAATTTCCAATTTATAAGATCATATATCTATTTGAGTTGTAATTATCGCCAGCTATACCTAATTTCATCACCCCTACCATAATTATAATGAAGCTTTGTAGAAAGAAAAACTTTATTTAAATATTGAACTCTAAGTTCAATGTAAAAATAATTTTGACTAATCGCACTAAAAAGAATTAAGTAATTTCGCAAAACTAATTTTGAACTTGCTGCAGAAAACCCGCTTAACTTGAAAATATATGAATTATACAATCGAATATTAATATGCAGCCTTCGATGTCCCAAAATCAACATCGAAGGCTTATTAAATGTATCAGAAAAATATTAAAACGTAATATCAAATTGAACTGCAGGCCATACATTAACTTTATATGAATCCAGATTTGTAGCGTACAAAATTCGAGCACCGAGGTCGCATCTTAAGTTGCCTGCAAGATCAAAATAAATACCCGGGTACATTCCAATATAACCTACAGTCGATTTTAAACCCGTATTATTAGTTACATCCACTGTAGGAATTATTGATTCATAATGTCCGGGATCAAATCCGTTCGGATGAAAATCTAGAATTGACTGCCGGAAATATCCGATCTGGAAAAAGTAATTAATCAAATTTTGATGATTTACAGTATTAAATGTGAATGTAAAATAATAGTCAATACTGGAGGAATTTCCTTTATCGTAATAATAATAAGTATTTGTTGAACTTCCGCTGTATGTATTTGTAACATTTTCCACAACATATGAATAAGCATTATACGTAAAGGAATTAAAGAGCGCACCGCCTTCAAGACGTATGGCACTATTTTCAGTTGATGAAAAATAAGCCAACCCTGCGGATCCGTCCGTAAATGAATTATTTCCTCCCATTGAAAAATTAATCGAACCGACAAATGATACATGCCCAGATAGAAATAATTCCACATTAGCTCCGGCACTTGCTTTCGATATATCCCAGTTTAAGTTGGAACTATTGATAGAGGATGCGGTACTCAGATTTTCTTTTAAGCTGTTAATTTGTAGTCCGCCTTCCGGATGACTTTGAACTGCATTAACGGTTTTATCGTTATATGTTTCGGCATCAACATGGGTGGAAACACCCTGATTCTGATTGATACTGATATATGGAGAAAAAGTTACAGTTCCTCCTTTCGGTTCGCCTGTTATATGAAGAGGAGGAGTATTTATTTGTCCCTGTACTTGTGCGTCTTCCAGGTATGCTGTTCTTGTAACCGTGGTAACCCCGCAGCTAGATAAGATTATTACATTTAACGATACAAAAAAAATTTTGAATGATGTATTTATGAGCTGCTTATATGTTGTATTCATAACAAACCCCTACTTTTTGGTTTGAAAAATAATCCACCACTTTATTAATGCTGTCATGAAATAGTTAATGTAATTTCAAAATAATTTTCCATATTTCATAGGGTAAATTATTTACTCCATAATGAAATTAAGAAAAACGCAGATAAAGTGCACAATTTTATTAAAAAAGTGTAATAACCTTATTTTTATTTTCGAATGAATTACCTCGTCGCAAGCAGCGAGGTATCTTAATTGATAATTTAATCCAACGCCGCAAGCGGCGGGGAATTTTACCCTGATGCTCTCGTCCGCCGAAGTCCAGCGGACGAAGGCGGATTAAATAACTGATCAAAATTGGAAATAACCTTGAGCGAGAAAGGCAATAATTTGATTTCGCAAGGCAGGGTTCCTAAAACTTCACCATCGGCTTCCATAAGAATTTCTTCTCTTGAATCAATTAATAATTTATTGACTTTTCGAATCGTTATTAATTCTGAGTCTTTCAGTTTACCAAAATAAATTTTTGTGAAATTAATTAATTTATTTATCATACTCTGTTCACGAAGGATAAATAAATCAAAATTATGATCGGTCAAATTCCTGGAGCTTGTTAACTTCATTCCGCCGCCCATGAAATTCCCGTTTGCTGCAATTATGCCGATTACTTTTTCCGTTACAGGTTTCTCATCATTCAATTTAAGTGAAACAACATTGCTTTTATATTTAAATAAATAAACCATTGAAGTTAATCCGTAAGAAAAAAAACTGCTTTTGTTCTTAGTTTTTGAATTTACTATTTGTGCAACCTTGCCTCCTATACCGGCCTGGAGTTCATTTGCAAAATATTTTACAATATTGTTTCCAGCTTTGTCTTTATACTTAACCATACCGATATCAATAGATTCAGCATTTCCTTCTTTAATTAAATTAAGCTGATAATCAATACTTCCTTTTATACCAAATCCTTGAACAAAATCTTGACCGGTACCGCTGCTTATTATTCCCAATGTACAATCAATATTCTTATTAAATTTCGAAATGCAAATTCCGTTTACAACTTCATGAATTGTTCCATCACCGCCGACAGCAATTATTAATTTTCCTCCGCTTTCAATTGCCTTAATTGTATGTCCGACTGCATCAAAAGGTTTTTCCGTTTCCCAAAGAGTATAAATTTTGCCTAAATAATTTTCTATTTTATTAATAATATTCAGGCGAGTCTTCCCTGTTCTTCCCCCTCCGGAAGCAGGATTAAAAATAATGTGGATATTTTTATCAGACATCGAGACTGCTTAGATGTTATAGAATTTATTTATCTCTCATCCGCCGATAACTACAGTCCACGGCCTAATTTCCCACTTAACAATTAAACCGTTTTTAACATAAGGATCGTTCTTAACAAATTTTTCTGCAGCTTCGGAAGATTCACCTTTAAATATTAGAACCGCACTGTCTGCCGGATCCGCCAAAGCACCTGCTAAAATTAATTCTCCTCTTTTATACGCTTCTTCAGCATATGCTAAATGTGCTTTTCTAAACGGAATTCTTTTTTCAACATAATTTTTAACTGTAGTGTAAAATAAAATATAATACATATTCGCTCCTTCGATAAATAAAGTAATGAGATTATAAAATCATTATATATAAAATAAAAATAAAAACATTAAAGTGTTGAAATGAGAGCAATTAGAAATTATTTGTAAAATTATCAAAATAAGTCAGACGATTATAAGAATTTTACAAAAAGGATTTATTTATAAATATTTCTTTTGAAAAAATTTACTTAATTAATAATGAATTTTTGTTGAATTAATTTATATTTATCCTTTAAATTATTCCTCATTTAAGTTTAAAACCAGAATATCAACTTATTTATACGGATTAAAATCAATTACCGATAAATTTCCGGTTTTCGCCGATTTATCATTTAAGCTTGATTAGTTCCGGCTTAATTTTTCAGCCATAATTAACATGATTTTTTTTTACGGGGCTGATAAAGATGAATGTTTGGATATTAAAAACTGACATAAGTTCCCAATCTGAATTTGAAAAAGTAAGGAATACTTTTGATCAAAATTTGGATATTTATGAGTGTACTATTGATCTGGATGACATCGATAAAGTCGTAAGAATAATTACAGATGATCTAACAATAGACGAAGCGGAAAGTAAAATCCAAAATCTTGGTTTTTTCTGTAAAGAACTAGATGATTGAAAATATATCGATGAATTTGAATTACCTCATCTTATCTTTAGTTTAATATAAAAACGATGATATTTAATTTTCTTATTTAAATCATTAAAAAAAACTAAAATTCTATGGAAACAAAAAATTCTGATTTATCATCATTAAAAATTAACAGGTCCGAAAATAGTTCGGGATCTCCTAAAAAAAAGAATATAACAATAATAATAAGCACAGTTGCTTTTATTGTAATTGCGTTTATAGGATACAGTATATTAAGTCCGTTATTCAGCCAAGAAATTAATGTAAATCTCGTAGCTGCTTCACTTCAATCTCCTGCACAAACAGGTGCTGTATTTACTGCAAGCGGCTATGTAGTTGCACAAAGAAAAGCAGCTGTCGCATCCAAAGGGACAGGACGGCTTATTTATCTCGGTGTGGTTGAAGGAGATAAAGTTAAAAAAGATGAAATTATTGCAAGACTTGAAGACAGTGATGTAAAAGCTCAGCTTGCAGAAGCAAAAGCAAATCTAGAAGTGCAGAAGGCTGGTCTTATTGACGCTAAAAATAATTATGACAGACAAAAAGCTTTAATGAAAACCGGTTCTACAACACCCGTAGATTTAGATGCCGCAGAAGCAAATTATAATAGAACGCTTGCTTCAATAGATTTGGCAAAAGCACAAGTCCAGGCGGCTGAAGTTGCTGTTGAAAATACAATAATCCGGGCGCCATTTAACGGAACCGTACTTACAAAAAATGCCGATGTGGGTGAAATTGTTGCGCCGCTTGCTGCGAGTATAAACTCAAAAGGTGCGGTTGTAACCATAGCGGACATGAGTTCACTTCAAGTTGAAGCCGATGTTTCCGAATCTAATATCGAAAGAATTACTCCTCAGCAGGATTGTGAAATTACTCTGGATGCATATCCAAGTCATACTTACCCAGGTTATGTAAGTAAAATTGTTCCCACTGCCGACAGAACAAAAGCAACAGTTATGGTTAAAG
>JBJKQE010000176.1:0-6069 GCA_046705645.1 Ignavibacteriaceae bacterium
AGATAGCTGCTGAAATTAGCGCTATACTTGCTTTTTCCGCTATGAAGAATAATGATAAAGTCGGTTTAATTCTCTTTACAGACAAAATAGAGAAATTCGTTCCTCCTAGAAAAGGCAGAAAGCATGTCTTAAGAATTATAAGAGAGGTATTATCATTTGCTCCGGTTGGGAAGAAAACAGATATTAAATCCGCTCTTGAATATCTCAACAATGCCATAAAGAAAAAAAGCATAGTTTTTCTTTTGTCCGATTTTATGGATTCAGGATATGAAAAGATTTTAAGAATTGTAGGTAACAGGCATGATTTAATTGGAATTGTTTTGAACGATAAAAGGGAAGATGAGATTCCTGAAATTGGTCTCGTTAAATTTACTGATGCTGAAACAGGAATTCAAAGATGGCTTGATACCAGTGATAAATCAATTCAACGGAGATTTAAAGAAATCAGACAAAAAAATATTTCCAAAAGAAAACATTTGTTTTTGTCCAGCCGGTTAGACAGTATCGAAATTCAAACCGGCGAAAATTATATTAAACCGCTTGTTCAATTTTTTAGGCTGCGTGAAAGACGATGGTGAAAAAACTTTTATCCATATTATTTGTCCTGCTAATTTTCTCGATGAATGCTTTTGCGCAGTCGGTTACGGCAAATGCCTCAACGGATAAGTCTGATTATTTAGTCGGCGATTATATCCATTTTAACATTTTAGTAAATTACAATAAAGGGACATTGATATATCCCCCTTCCATTCAGGATAGCTTAAAGAATGTATCGATTATTAAAAGTGAACCTCCCGTAACTAAAGAAGACAACGGGAAAATGACAACTACTTACGGCTATATTCTTTCGGGTTATGATTCGGTAGGAGTGACTATTCCTCCAATACCTTTAATGTATAAAAATGCCAGCGATACAACAATAAAAACGGCTGCAACTAACGAAGTTCAATTTACTATCAGTACGGTTAAGATAAATCCGCAAGCTGCAATTAAAGATGTAAAGCAGCCGATTAAAATTCCTCTTAATTGGAAAATTATTCTTTTATGGATTTTAATAGGTATTATTGTAATCGGATTAGCTTATTATTTATACCTTCGTTATGCAAAGAAAAAATCCCGGGTTCAGCCTGTTCGTAAAGTAATTAAACTTCCGCCACATGTTATAGCTATTAATTCTCTAAAGGAGCTTGAAGAGAAAAAATTATGGCAGCAGGGAAAAATAAAAGAATATCATTCCGAAATTACCGAAATAATCCGTCGTTATTTTGAAGAAAGATTCAACTTTCCTGCGCTTGAACTTACAACATCGGAGGCAATGGAACTTCTGAATCAAAAAAAGGATACTGAGCCTATAAGAAGCATTACATATGATTTTCTTTCGAACGCCGATCTTGTAAAGTTTGCCAAGTATACTCCCGTAGTCTCTTTGAATGAAGAAATGCTTAAACAGGCATATGCAATTGTGAATAAAACAATTCAAATAGTCCCCGGCGCGGAAAAAGAAGAAGAGGTTAGCGATGTTCGGTGATGTAACATTTGCCTATCCCTGGATATTGTATTTCCTTATCCTCATTCCGTTAATGATTTTATGGTACTGGAAGAAGGGCAAATCCGATCAGCCTTCAATTACATATTCGTCGTTTAATATAATTAAAGAATTCCCGCCGACATGGAAAGAAAGATTCCGGCATGTTCCGATAATTTTACGATCGCTGGCCGTAGCTCTTTTAATTGTTGCATTGGCAAGACCGCAAAGTTATTCGTCCGGTCAAGATATTTCCACCGAAGGTATTGATATAGTAATGGCTCTTGATATCTCCGGCAGTATGATTTCCGAAGATTTAAAACCGAATAGAGTTGAAGCCGCCAAACATGTTATCGATAAGTTTATTGACGGCAGGCCGAATGACAGAATCGGACTGGTTGTTTTTGCACGTCAAGCTTTTACACAATGTCCTTTAACGATCGATCATCGCGTTCTTAAAAATCTGCTGGCAAAAGTTGAACCTGGAATGGTTCCGGACGGAACTGCTATTGGAAACGGAATTGCCGACGCTGTAAATAGATTGAAGAACGGCAAGGCAAAAAGTAAAGTCATAATTCTGCTTACCGATGGTGTAAACAATTCCGGCGAGATAGATCCTTTGACCGCAGCCGAAATTGCAAAGACGTATGGGGTTAGGGTATATACAATCGGTGTGGGTACGGAAGGAGAAGCTCCATATCCTGTTCAAACACCTTTCGGTATAAGGTATCAAATGATGCCTGTTCAAATCGACGAAGGCCTTTTACAGCAAATCGCAAATATTACCGGAGGTCAATACTTTAGGGCAACAGATAACAGAACTCTTAGTAATATTTATAAAAAAATTGATAAGCTTGAGAAATCCAAAATTGAAGTTACTTCTTACCGTAATGCGGCTGAATTATTTTACGGCTGGCTGGATGCAGGACTTATATTTTTATTTCTTGAGATTTTATTATCAAGAACCATTTTTAGAAAAATTCCTTGAGCTTTTATTTTGATAAAAATTAAATTGTAATAATTATGTTTCGTTTTGCACATCCTGAATATTTATATGGACTGTATATAATTCCGGTTTTGGTTTTATTTTACTGGTATCTGGTTAGAAACAGGAAAAAATTTCTGAATGCTTTTGCAGATAAAAGCATGCACTCGATATTACTGCCTATATTCAGCAAAGGGAAAAATTTAATCAGGTTCATTATTATTTTATTTGCAATTTTATTTTTATTGGTTGCGGCAGCAAATCCACAGATTGGTACAAAGGTTGAAAATGTTAAAGAAAGCGGTATTGATATTTATATACTGCTCGATGTTTCTTTAAGTATGCAGGCGCAGGATATTCAGCCCAGCAGACTTGAAAAAGCAAAATTTGAAATTTCCAATTTAATAAGTAAACTAAGAGGAGATAGAATCGGGCTGGTTGTTTTTGCCGGTGAAGCCTTCGTTCAATTTCCTTTAACTTCCGATTATTCCGCTGCAAATCTTTTCCTTTCCGCTGCCGATGTAAATTCAGTGCCTGAACAAGGTACGGCTATTGCCGCGGCTATGAATCTTGCAACAAAATCATTTGATTATTCGTCAAAAACAGAAAGAGTTATGGTTATTTTCACGGATGGTGAAGATCATCAAGGCGATATACAGCAGGCAATAAATAATGCAAAAGAACATAGTATTAAAGTATATACAATCGGACTTGGTTCACCGGATGGAGTTCCAATTCCAATGTATAACAGCCAAGGACAGCAGATTGGATTTAAAAAAGATCAGCAGGGTAATGTTGTTTTAACCAAGCTTGATGAATCCGTATTGAAAGATATTGCATCACAGACTGGAGGTCAATATTTTAGGGCCGCAAATAATAGAGATGAACTGGATATGATTTACAAGGATTTATCCACATTACGAAAAACTGAATTTGGTGAAAAAAAAGTCACAGATTACGAAGACAGATTTTATTATTTTTTACCGTCGGCAATTATTTTATTATTACTTGAATTTTTTATGTCAGATCGAAAATCGCCGTGGCTTAGTAAATTAAATAAACGTTTCGGTTTAGATAAATAGATTTTAAAATGATAAACTTTAGATTAAATAATATATTCTCATTTTTTATTTTGATAATTTTTTTATCTGCGGGCAATATTTTGTATGCTCAAAGCACTCGCTCGTCTGTGAATAAAGGAGTCGACCTTTATAAAAAAGGCAAAATTATCGATTCCGAAGTTGAGTTTAAAAAAGGATTATCAAAATCTCCCAATAATTTCCAGGCTAATTTTAATTTGGGAGATTCATATTATAAGGAAGGTAAATATGAAGAAGCTTTGAAATCATATACTGAAGCTCTTGGTAAAACGAAAAATCCCGAATTGAAATCAAAGGTTTATCATAATATTGGTAATACGCTTCTGCAGTCGAAAAAAATTAAAGAAAGCATAGGCGCTTATGCCGATGCATTAAAGCTTACTCCAAATGACGAATCAACTAAATATAATCTATCCTACGCATTGAATTTATTAAAAAACAAAAATAAGAACCAGAAGCAGCAAAATAAGAACGATAAAAACAATAAGAACAATCAAAATAAAAACAACAAGCAGAACAATCAGAATAAACAGAATCAAAATAATAAAAAGCAGCAGAACCAGCAGCAAAATTCGCAAAATCAAAATCAAAAAAATCAACAAAACCAAGAAAAGCAAAATCAGCCTCAGCCAAATAAAATTTCAAAGGAACAGGCACAGGCTATTCTTAATGCACTAAATCATGATGAAAAATCTTTACAAAAGAAGCTGAGAAAGATGAAAGGAAAACCGATTAAAATTGAAAAGGATTGGTAACCGAAATGAGGAAATATATAAATTTAATAGCGGGAGAGATTTTTAAATAAATTGTATGATTAAATTAGAATTAAAAATATTAATCGCTTTAATAATATTTATCCCATACTTCGTATTTCCGCAAACTTTTACCGCGACTGTTAATAGTACATCCGTAGGGGTAAATAACCAATTCCAGATTTCGTTTACTTTCTCCGGCACGGATATTAATGGTATTAAAAGTTTTAAACCTCCGTCATTCAGTAATTTTATGGTACTTTCCGGCCCTGATGAATCTACAAGTATGCAAATAATAAATAGTTCAGTTTCAGCGTCAAAATCATATTCCTATTATTTGCAGCCGACAAAGATGGGCAAGTTCACAATCGGAGCGGCAACAATAAACTACAATGGAAAAACTTTTCAAACGCAGCCGCTGACTATTAACGTTTTAAAAGGTACGCCGAAAGCAGCACCGAATGTTTCTAATAATTCTAATAATTCCCCGGCAGTTACGACTAAGGAAATTGGTGATAACCTGTTTATTCTAGCTACTGCCGATAAAAGTAAAGCCTATCTCGGTGAGCAGGTTACCGTTACATATAAGCTTTATACAAGGCTGAGCATTGCATCTCAAATGCAGGTTTCAAAGCTTCCTTCTTACGAAGGCTTTTGGGCCGAAGAAATAAATGTTTCAAACAATATTTCTTTCACAACAGAAATGTATAAAGGCAAACAATATAGAGTCGGTATCCTGAAGAAAGTTGCTTTATTTCCATCGCAGCTTGGCGAATTAAGTGTTACTCCTCTGGTACTCGATGTACCGGTGCAAATTAGACAGAGGCAAAAAAGCGGCAATAGTATTTTCGACAATTTTTTTAATGACCCATTTTTCAATAATTACCGTACAGTAGATTACACAGCAAAGTCAAATACTATAAAATTAAGAGTTATTCCGCTTCCTTCGGAAAATGTGCCGAAATCCTTTAACGGAGCGGTAGGTGATTATACTATGAATTCCAGTATAAGCACTACAAAGACGAAGACAAATAATCCGATTTCAATTAAGATAAATGTCAGCGGTCAGGGAAATATACAATTATTAAATATGCCGGAGGTAAATCTTCCCCCGGGATTTGATAAATACGAGCCGAAGACTTCCGAAACGATTAATAGAAACGGAATTATTAATGGCAATAAGACCGTAGAATATCTGCTTGTACCACGAACAGCCGGAAAACAAAAAATCCCGTCTGTCCAATTTTCATATTTTAATCCTGCAAAAAGGTCTTATACTACATTAACTACTCAGCCTTATACAATTAATGTGGAGCAGGGAACCGGTTCGAACAATGAGTCGGTGGCCGGTTATTCTAAAGAAGAGATTAAATTGCTCGGGCAGGACATCAGATACATAAAAACAAATGATGATGATCTTTCAAAAAACGGCACCATAATTTTATTCCGGTTTGGATTTTGGGTTGCATCAGCAGTTCCTCTCTTACTTTTAGGCGGCTTAATTACCTGGAAAAGAAGAGCAGATAAACTTGCTGGAAACATCCAGTTGTTAAGATACCAGCGCGCTGAAAAAATTGCAAAATCCAGATTTAAAACTGCTAAAGGTTTAATGGAGTCAAATAATCAAATAGGGTTTTATGCCGAAATATCCCAGGCTTTGTTCGGTTACCTCGAAGATAAGCTTCACATACCGAAATCGGAAATTTC
>JBJKQE010000177.1:0-11917 GCA_046705645.1 Ignavibacteriaceae bacterium
GCATATATAATTATTTTTATTGTCGGTATTATAATACTTGCCTTTTATTTTAGAAAAATTAAAAAGAGTAGTGAATTAACAAAAGCAAAAATTGCCGCTGCAAAGAAATTCGGATTATATGAACCGGTCTCGTTGCATCCGGTTATTGAGTTGGATAAATGCCGCGGTAGCGGTGCTTGCGTTGAAGCATGCCCGGAAGAAGATATTTTAGGAATGATTGATGGCCAGGTTCATGTAATAAATGCATCAAGATGTGTAGGGCATGGGGCATGTTTCCACGCTTGTCCTTTCGATGCAATAACATTATGCATCGGTACCGAGAAAAGAGGAGTAGAACTACCTCATTTAAGTCAGCAATTCGAAAGTAATATACCGGGGCTTTATATTGCAGGTGAATTAGGAGGAATGGGCTTAATAAAAAATGCAGTTGAACAAGGGAAGCAAGCAGTTAATTACTTAGCGACAAAATTAAAATCATTACCGAAAGCTGAATATGATGTTATTATTGTCGGTGCCGGACCGGCAGGAATAGCCGCATCTTTGGCTGCGGCAAAAAATAAAATGAAATATTTAACACTTGAGCAGGACAGTCTCGGCGGAACGGTATATAATTTTCCAAGAGCAAAAATTGTTATGACTGCCCCTATGGATTTGCCTCTTCACGGAAAAGTAAAATTAAGAGAAACTTCTAAAAGTGATCTGCTTAATCTTTGGCAGACTGTCTTGTCTAATAATAAAATTAAAATAAATGAAAATGAAAAAGTTGAATCAATTAATAAACTTGGTGAGAATTATTTCGTTTTAAAATCAAATAAAGCCACTTATACATCAAAGGGAATTGTTTTAGCTATAGGAAGAAGAGGGACGCCCCGTAAATTAAATGTCCCCGGAGAAAATAAAGAGAAAGTTGCTTATAGATTAATTGAATCGGAATTAATTAAAGGACAAAAGATACTTGTGGTAGGGGGAGGTGACTCTGCTATTGAATCAGCATTACTGCTGTCTGAAAAAAATGAAGTAACTCTTTCTTACAGAAACGAAAATTTTACAAGATTAAAACCTAAAAACCTTGAATTTATACATGAAGCAATGCTGCTTGGAAAAGTAAAGGTAATTTTTAAATCAGATGTTAAAGAGATTCTTGATGATAAAGTATTATTGACTGTAAACGGCAGGGATAATGATCTGGTTATTAAAAATGATTTGGTATATGTGTTTGCCGGCGGAGTTTTACCAACGGCTTTTCTTCAGGAAATAGGTGTTCAGATTACTAAAAAATATGGCGATGCAATTTTAAAACATCAAAATTAATCCTATTCATTAAAAAGTATTTGAATAAATCCGATATAAATAAAAAGGTGCATTGCAAAATTATTGAAAATGCTGAAGTAGTTTATTTCAAAAATGGAGAAGATTCATCCGATAAATATTTGAAGATATTCTTCATTCTTGTTCTTTTGACAATTTTATTTTCACACGGAATATTTGCTCAAATATCGCCGGGTGATTTAACAACGGCGCATGCTAAACTTGAAGGCATAAGCAATTGTACTAAATGCCATGAACTTGGAAAAAGTGTCCTGGTTTCAAAATGTTTGGACTGCCATACCGAAATAAAACAATTAATTTCCGAAGGAATCGGATATCATGCAAGCAGTGAAGTGAAGAATAAAAAATGCTGGAACTGCCATAGCGAACATCATGGAAGAGATTTTCAGATAATTCATTTTGATCAAAATAGATTTAACCATGAACTCACCGGATTTAAACTTGAGGGCAAACATTCTCAAATAAAATGTTCCGAATGTCATAAGACAAAGTTCATTACAAATAAAATATTTGAGAAAAGGAAAAATACTTTTTTAGGTCTAAGCACAAAGTGCGTCAATTGTCATGAAGATGTTCATCAAAATACATTGGGTAGCAGCTGCGGGTCATGTCATAATTCAATTAAATTCAACCCTGCTGTATTTTTCAATCATAACAGTACAAAATTTACATTGACCGGA
This sequence comes from Ignavibacteriaceae bacterium, assembly GCA_046705645.1. Classification (GTDB taxonomy): domain Bacteria; phylum Bacteroidota; class Ignavibacteria; order Ignavibacteriales; family Ignavibacteriaceae; genus FEN-1297. The sequence continues at coordinate 2,010 of JBJKQE010000177.1, forward strand.
GCTCATATAAAGGTAGAATGTATTAAATGTCATATAAAAGAAAAACTGAATGGAAAGATATTTCAGAAATTTACGGGACTTGAATTTGCAAACTGCACACCTTGTCACCAGGATGTACATAAAGGAAAATTTGGAAAGAATTGTGCAAGCTGTCATAATGATGAATCATTTAAAATTATAAACAGAAATTCCTTTAATCATGATAAAACAAAATTTCCGCTACGCGGTGCTCATGCAACCGTTAAGTGTTCCAGCTGTCATGGAAACAACTTACTTTCAAAACCGAAGTTTGCAAAATGTACCGATTGCCATAAAGATGCACACTTCGGTGAGTTTACAGTTAATAATGTAGTTAGAGATTGCAAAGATTGTCATACTGTTGAAAGTTTTAAAATAACCAGTTTCACAATTGCGGATCATAACAAAATTAAATTTGAATTGACAGGTGCGCATTTAGCAATTCCATGTCAATCGTGTCATTATAAGGATAATATTAAACAGTGGCATTTTAAAAATATCGGACTGAAGTGCATTGATTGTCATAAAAATGTTCATGGGTCGGAGATAAAGGAAAGTTTTATGCCGGATAATGATTGCAAATCATGTCATTCTACATCGGATTGGAAAATAATTAATTTCAATCATGATCTTACAAGTTTTAAACTCGAAGGTAAGCACAAAACTGTTAAATGCAGTGATTGTCATGAAAGTAAAACTGCAGGCAATAAAACTGAGTTCAAATTTGTTTCACTTAAATCTGATTGTCAAACATGTCATCACGATATTCATTTCGGACAGTTTGATTCTGAGCAGAAAGGGAATAAACCTGTTTGCGAAAATTGTCACGGTTTTAATAATTGGAAACCTGTGAAATTTGATCATGAAAAAACTGCATTCCCGTTGAAAGGAGCTCATGAAAAATTGTTATGCTCATCGTGTCATAAAAAAATTATAAAAAATGGAAATGAATTTATCTATTATAAATTAAGAGACTTTAAATGCGCTTCCTGTCATTCTTAATATTTGTAATTGTAGGAACAGTGTTTATCTATCCACAGTCTCCTCATGGAAAGGATTTAAAAATTGACTGCGCTTACTGTCATGAATCTACAAACTGGAAAATAATTCCCAAGCATATAAAGTTTGATCATAATAAAGAGACATCCTTTAAGTTAACCGGGGAACATGCTGAAGTTGACTGTCAATCCTGTCATAAAAGCTTAATTTTTTCAGAAGTTAAAACCGAATGTATATCTTGTCATAAAGATGTTCATCAAAATTCCTTGGGTCCCAACTGCGAAAAATGCCATACAACAAATACCTGGATTGTCTCTAATATTATTCAAATACATCAGAACAGCCGTTTTCCGCTTGTAGGTGTGCATTTAAATGTTGATTGCCGGAGCTGTCATTCCGGCTATGAGAATTTATATTTTCCTCCTCAAAGCGTTTCGTGTTTTAGTTGTCATGCAAAGCAATATTATGCAACAACGGCACCAAATCATGTTCAGGCAAATTTTTCAACTAACTGCTTAGAATGTCACAGTATGTCAAGTTTTACATGGGGTGCATCTAATTTCAATCATAGTTTCTTTCCTTTGGTTGGAGGACATAACATTGCAAATTGCTTCAGTTGTCATGCACCGGGAACAAACTTTAAAGGATTAACGACAGATTGTTATCCTTGCCATAAGCAGCAATATATGGCAGCAAAAAATCCCGATCATGTTCAAGCAAAATTCCCAACTACATGCCAAGATTGCCATAATATTTACAGTTTTACTCAAGCAACATTTAATCATAACACAACAGGATTTCCGTTAACCGGTGCTCATGCTTCTGTGTCATGTCAATCATGCCATACTGCTGGTTATACGAATACACCGAGTGATTGTTATTCATGTCATAGTAAAGATTATGCCGGTACAACAGATCCTAATCATGTTGCTCAAGGATTTTCGCATGATTGTTCACAATGTCATTCAACAACAAACTGGGGCGACGCAAATTTTGACCATAGTACAACGGGATTTGCACTAACCGGTGCGCATGCAACAACAACATGTAATTCATGCCATACATCGGGTTATACGACGCCTCCGCCTACAACATGCTATGGCTGCCATCAGTCTACGTATCAAAGTACAACTGCTCCAAATCATACTGCATCGGGTTTACCGCAAACATGTCAGGGCTGCCATACCACGACTAACTGGACGCAATCCACCTTTAATCATACAACTACAGGGTTTACGCTAACAGGTGCACATGTATCTTTGGATTGTTCATCATGCCATAAAGGAACAGTAACGGGATTAACAACCGACTGCTATTCTTGTCATAACCAGGATTATGCTAATACAACAAATCCTCCTCACAGTACTCAAGGATTTCCGCATGATTGTTCACAATGCCACTCAACAACAGATTGGACCGGTGCATCATTTGATCATAGTACAACAGGTTTCCCGTTAACGGGTGCTCATACGAGCGTTTCATGTCAATCATGTCATACTTCAGGCTATACAACTCCTCCTCCCACTACGTGCTACGCTTGTCATACTGCAGATTATAATAATACTACAAATCCGCCGCATCAGTCTGCAGGCTATCCAACGGATTGCACACAGTGCCATACAACAACTGCATGGACACCTTCTACATTTGATCATACATCGTATTTCCCGCTTACAGGAAGTCACAACACTGCGTGTGCAAATTGCCATCAGACAATATCTAATTTTGCGATTCATTCATGCAATGCAGTGTGCCATAAAGATGCTCATCATCAAAATGAAGATTGTTATACATGTCATAAAACAGGAAGTGGTGGTTAAATAAAATTTGGAATCTATGTTAATGAATAAGAATATTATAAAAATACTTTTTTTTATTTTATTGTTTATGTTTTCGGTTAAGTTTACTCAAGCAAAAACCTATGTAATCAAGAAACAGGGTAAAGTTTCTTTTATAACATCTCAGAGTGTTTACTTAAGATTTGAAAGTACAGATGGTATTTCAGTAGGCGACACTGCATACTTTTTTTATAAAAGGAAATATATACCTGCGGTAGTAATACAATTTATATCTTCGGGTTCTTGCTCGGGGAAAAAAATCGGAGATATAAATTTAAAGGTCGGCGATAATATTTATGCATGGTCTAAACATGATGATGAAAAAGCTTCAATTTTAGAAAAAGCGGGAGACGAAAAGGATACAAATTTAGTTATAGATACAACTCAACTTAAAATAAAGAAAGATAAGTTTAACATTTCTGAACACCGATCTAATTTTTACGGAAGCTTTACTGCAAATTCTTTTTCCGGCTTTGCCAACTATGAAAATAGTGTTCCGACACAAAGCTGGTGGTATTCGCTAAATATGAATGCAGAAAATATCGGTGGAACACCCTTTTATTTCTCTAATTACATGAACTTTTCTTATTTAACTTCGGAATGGGGCAGTATAAAATCAAATGTGTTTAATAATGTTAAGGTTTACGATTTATCATTTGGCTACAAAGTAAATAAATTTAGTATGTGGCTTGGACGGCACATGAATAATAATATTTCAAGTGTAGGTCCTGTTGACGGTTTGCAAATTGAAAAAGGTTTTGGAAACTTTGCTTTCGGCGGGGTTGTCGGCTCAAGGCCTGACTTTTTGCATATGGGTCTAAATTCAAATTTGCTGGAATACGGCGCATATATTAACAGATCCGATACTTTAAATCATCGACAAATGCAAACTACTATCGGAGCTTTTCAACAATCTAATCATGGTAAAACGGACAGAAGATTTCTTTATTTTCAACACAATAATAATATAATAAATAATCTTTATTTCTTTTTTTCGTCGGAAGTCGATCTTTTTAAACTTCAAAATAATATAGCAAAAAGTGATTTTTCTTTAACGAGCCTTTATATTTCAACTCAATATACACCAATAAGGCCGTTAACAATAAATTTATCTTATGATGCTAGAAGAAGTGTAATTTATTATCAAACATTTAAAAGCCTATACGACAGCCTTTTCCAGAATCTGATTCGACAAGGATATCGACTAAGTTTTTTCATCAGGCCTTTATCCGAAACTTTTATAAATTTGGGTGGAGGGTACAGTTATCAAAAAGGTGATGTTAAACCTTCTAAAAATATTATTGTTTCATTAACCCAATCGGAATTGCCTTTGGTTAATATTTCCGTATCGCTTTCGTTCAACAGAATTTACAGCAATTATCTTACCGGCTCGGTATACGGCGTAACTTTAAGCAAATATATTCCGGTAAACTTCACAAGCATATCCGCAGGGTTTTCAAAATTACATTACAATTTTATAGGGATATCCAATTATCTGGATCAAAAGATTGCATCTGTTCAAATTTCCACGAGATTGATAAATCAGATATTTATTAATTTTTATTACGAAGGAGAATTTGAAGGGAAAACTACTTATGGTAGATTTATGTGCGGAATTAATTACAGATTTTAAAATTATTATTTTAATATTGTATTTATGTTTTCAATAATATGTTTGATTAGTTTATGTACAGGAGTATTTAAATGAAAAAGATTAAACCTCTGTATATTTATTTAGCAGGAATTGTCATTTGTCTATTCCTTTTTTATCTAATTTCACCAAATGATAAAACCACAACTGCTTCGTCAATGACTGCGCCGCCCGGGGATATTACAAATCAGCAAATGCCGAATGATTCAGTCCATCGGAATTTGATGAACCCCTTAGTTGAAAAGCCGTCCAAAGATAATGTTATGGCAAGTATCATGCAGCATATGAATGAATTAAAAGAAGATGTTAAAAGGCACCCCAATGACACATTAAAAATTAGGGAATATGCCGACTTTTTAAATGAAGCGCACCAAAAAGATCAGGCAATTATTTATTATAATAAAATTCTTAAGAAAGATCCTAAAAGAATCGACATTTTAAACTCGCTGGTTTTTATTTATTATAACGACAAGAATCTTGATGGAGCTGAGAAATGCTTAAACAAAATTTTAAATATCGATAAAAACAATGTTGAGGCAATGTATAATTTAGGCGCTATTTATGCAACAAAAGGAGATAGAACAAAGGCGAAACAAGTATGGTCAAAGATTGTAAATAACTATCCTTCTTCTTCAGTAGCCCAAAAAGCAAGGGAATCGATCCAAAGACTGTAAAAAATATTTAGTTTAATCAAATTTCTGTTAAATCCTTTCTTAATTTTATTCCTATCTTTGAGAAGATTAATTGAAATAATTTGCATTTTCGAAATCTTCATTCTAATAATTTCTTTTTTTAGTTAAAATTTGATCTTTTTTAAGTTTATAATGAAATTTTATGTTGGTATAAAATCTGCTTGAGTTGAAAAACATATTTTAAAGTGAGGAGAATTAAATGAAAAATATTAAACCTGTTTTTATATACGGGTTTGGATTGATATTAGCAGCAGTAGTTTTCTGGATTGTTTCCAGTCAAAATAATTCAACTTCTAAAGTACCGGCAAGCAGTTTAAACAATATGCAAATGCCTAATGATAGTCTTCATAGAAGCCTTCAAAATCCCGGGAATCAACCTGATAAAGAAAATGTAATGGCAAGCGTAATAAAGAAGATGGAAATGCTGAAAGAGGAAGTTGAAAAATCCCCTAACGATACTTTGAAGATTAAGCGTTATGCTAAATTTTTAGAAGATGCTCACCAGTCGAAAGAAGCGTTAAATTATTTCGATAAAATATTAAAAATTGATCCTAAAAGAATCGATATACTTTATTCCGAAGCCTATATAAACTATACAAACAGAAATTTTACGGAAGCCGAAAAATTACTTAAACGGATAATTTCAATTGATAAAAGCAGCCTCCAAGCATATTACAATTTAGGCGCGGTTGCTTTCAGCAGTGGGAATAAAGTTAAAGCTAAAGAAATCTGGACTAAACTTGCTAAAGAACATCCCAAGACCCAAATTGGGGAATTGGCTAAAAAGACGTTGGACCAGATATAATAGTAATACACATTTGTTTTTTAAGAACCGGGTTTGTCCCGGTTTTTTTTTATATCAGAGAAAGTTAATCATTGCTACATCTTATCCTGCTTTAATTTTCTCAATTAACAGGGCCTGGTAAATTTTTAATATCAAAATGTATATCTAATTAGATTTAAATAATAAAATTGATTTTTAATATGATATACTATAGTTTTATTGCGGTTAGTAATTTTTAACATTAACAACCAAGGTGAGGTAAAGATATGAATAGAATTGTGTCAATAATGTTTTCTTTTATTTTTTTAATAATGTTAATTTCTGTTAATGCACAGGATATTCAAAGAACAGGCGGACAGGCACGTATTTATTCTATGGGAGATAATCCTTACATAATTGATCCGGAATTTATTAAATTAAATCCGGCATGGGCATCTGACTATTACAAATTTCTTTGGGGAGATATCGGCACTAATGCAGGAACTACTTTCGGCGACCAAAGCAGCGGACAGGTTGCCGGTTTAAATGTAAGGCTTAATTCAAGATTCACTTTAGGTGCACTGGTAACAGTTAACACTGCCAATCAGTTTGCCTCCATAAGTACCCTCGATCCAAACAACCTGGTGCAAAGAATTAATAATTCAATAGGGCTAAGCGGGGTTGTTTCTCTAAATAATAATTTTGAAGCATTAGCTTCTTATAGATATGGATCATCAACCTTTGGTTTAGGAATAGCTTATGCTGCTACTCAACATGAAGTTGATAATGTCGGATTTAATGCACGAACTGGAAATGCAAGTCAGTTCGGAATTAATGCCGGGTTACTAACTAGGTTAACGGATAATATTATGATTGATGCGGGAGCTAGTTTAATTTTTCCTTCTGTTTCTTTTCAACCGTCTACAGGATTAGCAACAAAGTTTTCACAGACAATAATTTTAATAAACGCTAGATCATTTATAAACGTTTCCAGAAGGCTGACTTTTGTTCCTTTGATCAATCTTCAATCGGCTTCCGGAAGTGCTGAAGTAAGGGGACAAAACGGTGATCTTGAATCTATTTTTAATTTAGGGCTTGGAGTTGGTGCAAATTACCGGCTGGATGATTTTTTATTAGCCGGCGGAATTGGTATAAATTTTAACAGTAAAACTTATCCCAGTGTACTAAATGTGTCACCTCAATATACCAACAGTTCTGTTGAATTCCCTGCCTGGAACCTGGGTGCTGAATGGATTGCAACAAAATGGCTTGTTGCCAGATTAGGATATATGGCTTCTACGTTTAACACTACAACGGAAGCACCGGTTTCATTAACACAAAATAATAAAGAAATTATAACATCCTATACTCCCGGAACAGTTACTTTAGGTATCGGTTTAAGATTCGGTGATTTTTCTCTGGATGCTACAATTAATAGCGACGTAATTAGACAGGGTTTAAACATGATTGGCGGCGGAGGACCTACTTTCGCTTATATTTCTACAAGTTATGCTTTTTAACATAAACTTTTAAATAAAACTTCTTTATAAAACCCGCTTTTTAACAGCGGGTTTTTATATTTATAAAATCAATAAAAATTTTCCGAAACTTTTAGTCTACTAATTCTAATGTTTTGTAATAATATAATTATTCCTATCTTACCATTACAAAAAAATATAAAAAGATGTTTGAATACGTTGGTGCTATACATATGCATTCGATCTTTTCCGACGGTTCGGGAGAAGTTCCCGATATTGCAAAATTCGCCGATGAGGTCGGATTGGATTTCATTATACTAACCGATCATAATACTTTAAGAGCATTAAATGAAGGTTATGAAGGCTGGTACAACAATACTTTATTATTGGTGGGCTGCGAAATAAATGATAAAGAAAATAAAAACCATTATCTTGCATTTGGTATTGAAGATGCTTTTTCAACAAGAATTTCTGCTAAAGAATATGTTAGAAAAGTTAAGGAAGCCGGAGGAATAGGATTTTTAGCCCACCCTCATGAAAAAAGAACCCACATGAAAGAACATCCGCCTTACCCTTGGATTGAATGGGATACTGAAAACTTTACTGGAATAGAAGTATGGAATCACATGTCGGAATGGATGGAAAATCTTACGGAACAAAATAAGTATCAAAATTTTATTCATCCGTTAAAATCCATTACAAAACCTTCGGAGGAAACTCTTAAAGTATGGGACGAATTAAATAAGAAAAGACGTGTTGTCGGAATAGGCGGGGTGGATGCACATGCTCATAAATATAATGTCCTCGGATTTTTTGAAGTTGAAATTTTCCCGTACAAAGTTTTATTTAAATCTATTAGAACGCATATCCTAACAAAAAATGAAATAGTTAGAGACGAAGATCCAAAAGAAATTGATAATCCGAAAAAAATAATTTATGATGCTTTGAAAAACGGAATGTGTTTTTTCAGTAATGATTACCATGCTGATTCAAAGGGATTCAGATTCTTTGCCGAGGCCGATCATATAAAATATAATATGGGCGAAATAATTAATAAAGGCGGCAAGGTTAAGTTTAAAGTATTAGTCCCGGCTCAAACATCAGAAATTAAATTGATAAAAAACGGAAAGCAAATTGACTCTGTTGAAAACAGCGAGTGTGAATTTATTGTAGATAAAAACGGTGCATATAGAGTTGAAGTTTATTTAAATGGAAATGCATGGATATATTCCAACCATATAAGAGTGGCAAGTTAGCTTTATATTTTTTCTTTAAACGTAATTTATATTAGTTATCATCCAATATTTTTAAATTTTCTTTTATAAGTTCCTGATAAGGTTTGTGTTTGTAAGTTTTAATATAGTCCTTATAAATCTTATCGGGATTATATCTTGATCGTTCGATGTTCTCGCATTCCTCCAGCCTTTTTATAGTTTCACACACTGCTGCCTTTACATCCGACTTACCTTCAATTTCACCCAGATTTTCTTTTATTAGTTTTTCTTGAGTGAAGGGAATAGAAGAATAAATTATTGCGAGATCTTTAGCTTTGCTTTTGCCGTTAGGCTTATATTGTTTATAAATACCAAGCTTATTTAAAATATCTTTTTGATTATTTTTTACAAAGATTAAGGAAAATGTCTTGATTAATTGAATATATTCGTCGGTATGACGCTGCAATAAATGTTTGTAAAACAACGATGTCTTATCATCGCAGCGGGTATCGCTTTCATATTGTTCCAGCGAATTATCGAGAGCCTTATCGGTTTTTATTTTTTCAAATATTTTTAACGAAAAGTAATTGTGAATTGCATCCACAATATATTTATAGTTCTGATCGTCTTTAAACTCAAAACGGAACTCTTTATTTAATACGGAAATAAAATCTTCAACAATTTCAAATACCAGATTATATGATTTTCTGTAATATGCCTGGAACAAAGTTAAATTGAGGGGGTCATGATTGAAATTGTGATTATGAACTTCCTTATTATTAAGATGTACCGGATCTATCTTTGCAGGAAATTCAATTTTTTTTAAATCCCGATTATTAATTTCATTTCTATCGCTTTTTGTTTCAAGCGATGTTTTCACATCCATCTAAAATCCCTTAGAATAAAAGTCACTCAATTATTTTGATATAAAACCAAAATATTCCCCATTATCCGTTATAACTTAACTATTGAATTTATAAATTACAATCATAAATATATAAATAATCTTAAAATAGAATTATTGCGTTAGCTAAGGTTATTATTTGATTTTTCATAAAAAGCAGCATTATCAAATTTTAAATTATATCACTTTTGAAAACTTAGTATGATTGAATTAATTATTTTATTATATTAATAATAATTGTTAAATATGATAAAAATAAGTACCGCTAATCATTCAATAATAAATAGGGGCTTTTGTTAACTATTAGAATTATCAAAAGCTGTTAAATACAGAAAATGGGAAAACAATTTA
>JBJKQE010000178.1:0-8097 GCA_046705645.1 Ignavibacteriaceae bacterium
TGTTTTCCAAAGGCGGCACGTACCGCGGGATTAAGCTATGAAGATATGATAAACAAAGTTCTTTTTGTCGCTGCTAAAAGACATAATTTGATATGAAGACAAATGCAAAAATTTTAATTTGCTATAATTCTCCTTTGGGAATCTTCAGTATCTACAACGGCAAGCCCGCAGAAGCAGGGATGGCTGTAAATGATCTTTCCGAAACCGGCTTTTCGCACGAAATCGGAACCATTAAAAAAAGTCTTTCTGAAAAGTATACTGATGTCGAGATTTTATCAGTCGATAAAAATATAGAAAAAGTTATTAAAGCCATCAATAACTACTCTCCGGATGCAGTTATCAATTTCGTCGAATCGGTAGAAGGTATTTCTGCATACGAATATTGCATGGCAAGTATTTATCAATTATTAGGTTATAATTACACGGGGAATATACCTTCATGCTTGGGGAATTGCCTTAATAAGGAAAGAACTAAAAATATTCTAAGATCTTTTGGTATTAATACTCCAAAATCAATTTCAATAAAGTATGATAGTAAACTTGCCTCAAAAAATTTGAAACTGAATTACCCTGTTATTCTAAAATTATTAAATGAAGATGCGAGCATAGGTATTTCGGAGTTTTCCGTTGTTAACGATTTTAAGGGATTGAAAAAACAGCTGAGTTTTCTGCAAAAAACTTACAAACAGGATGTTTTAGTTGAAGAATACATAGAAGGCAGGGAATTAAACGTAGCAATTTTAGGAAACGCTGTCCTTCCCATTTCCGAAATAATATTCAAAGGATTGCCTGAAGGTTTACCTAAAATAGTTACATACGACGGTAAATGGATGGCGGATAGTATTTATTATGATAATACAAAACCTATCTGCCCGACAAAACTTAGTAAACGAATAAGAAAGAAGGTGGAGGAGACGGCTCTTCTGGCATTCGAAGCTATGAATTGCAGAGACTACGCCAGAGTAGATATTCGTTTGAATAAGTTTGGTATACCTTTTGTTATAGAAGTTAATCCGAATCCCGATGTATCTACAGATTCCGGATTTGCAAGAGCAGCATCTGCTGCCGGTATGTCTTACCCGGATCTTCTTGGCAGAATTGCAGATTTTGCATTAATAAGAAAGAAAAATGATACGCAAATTAAAGCCAGCTGATACAGAGGCAATAGAAAAAATACTGAATAAGATTCCAACTTTTACTGAAGAAGAAGTAAATGTTGCAATGGAGCTTTTGAATATTTCTGTTATAAATACAGAACAGACTGATTATCATATTTATGTATATGAGTATGAAGGAAAAATATTAGGGTATCATTGTACAGGCAGAAGACCTCTAACAGATGCTGTTTATGATTTGTATTGGATTGTTGCTGATCCGGATTCTCCTGTTAAAGGAATTGGAAAAAGCTTATTGGAACACGCAGAAAATTTTGTAAATGAAAATAATGGAAGATGGTTTTTGGCCGAAACCTCTTCGAAGGAAAGTTATACAAGAACACGGAATTTTTATTTGAGAAATAATTTCTCAATTGTGGCGCAGATAAATGATTTTTATAAAGTCGGCGATCACTTAATGGTGTTTGGAAAGTACTTAAAGTAAATAATAACAAACAGAGGCTAAGTCATGGAACTGTGGCAGCAAATGATCAGAGACAGTGTACATACTGTTGATGAACTTGTGGAAAAATTTAATATAGATAGGAAGGTTGCGGAAGATTTGGATGAATTTTTCCAGGCTAGAATCAATCCCTATTATTTAAGCTTAATCCGTTATCCGGGCGATCCTATCTGGCGTCAATGCGTACCGGATAAAGCCGAACTTGAAGATTGGGATGCAGATGAAGATCCATTAATGGAAGATGCAATGAGCCCGGTCCCAAACATTACTCATCGTTATCCCGATAGAGCATTGTTTCTTGTTACAAGCCAATGCGGTTTATACTGCCGTTTTTGCACAAGGAAGAGGAAAGTGGGTGATTATGAAAAAATTTCTATGAAGGGATTGGAAAGTGCTTTTAAATATCTTGAAGAACATACTGAAATCCGCGACGTAATTATGTCCGGCGGTGATCCTTTAATGCTTACGGATATAATGCTCGAAAAAATTATTCAGCGCTTAAGATCAATTCCTCATATTGAAATAATAAGACTTGGCTCTAAAATGCCCTGCGTACTGCCACAGCGGATTACACCGCAGCTGTGCAATATGCTGAAAAAATATCATCCGATTTATTTAAATACACATTTTAATCATCCATGGGAGATTACCCCGGAAAGTTCAAAAGCCTGCCAGATGCTTGCAGATGCCGGAATTCCGGTAGGCAACCAAATGGTTTTGATGAAAGATGTTAATGATGATCCTGCAATTGTTAAGGAATTAATGCAGAAGTTATTAAAAATTAGAGTGCGTCCTTATTACATGTATATGGCCGATGAAACAAAAGGCGCTAATCATTTTCGTACTTCAATTGAGACAGGGTTGGAAATTATTGAAAACCTTCGCGGACATACAAGCGGTTTAGCTATTCCTCATTTTGTAATTGATGCACCCGGCGGCGGCGGTAAAATTCCTTTACTTCCGAATTATGTTATTCATCAAGATGAAGACAAAATAATACTTCGAAACTACCAGCATAAAATTTATTCTTATAAAAATTATAAGGACAGAAATAATCCTGGACACAATAACGGTAAAAACGGAAAGAACGGCAAAACAAAAGTTAAAGAACTTGAATTTACCAGGATTGAGCTTCCTGTATTAGAGGAAGTGGAGAATTAAAAATTTATCCGGCAGGAATTTAATCCATAAATCTCTGCCGTCTGCTTACATCATAAAGATCAATTTGTCATTCCCGCGAAGGCGGGAATCTATTTAATACTAATATTTAATTATTTTATAACTTCAATTCCTTCATCAAAACCTAACCTCCGACTCGTCTACCTGATCTTTAGTGAAGATAGAAGATTTATCGTAGGAGGATCATCTTCTTTGTTGAAACAAAACTCCCTGCGTACAATTTATAGAAATATACTCCGCTAGCTAAATTACTCCCGTAAAACTGAACTGAATAGCTTCCTTCAGATTTTTTTTCATTCACTAAAGTTTTCACCAATCTTCCAAGAACATCGTAAATCTTTAGCGATACAAAACCTCCTTTAGAAAGCTGGTAACCTATTGTTGTTGTAGGATTAAATGGATTGGGATAGTTCTGCTCCAAAGAAAACCTTAAAGGCAAATTCTCTTCATTTTTAATTGCTAAAGGATATAATTCTATTTTGCCTTTTTCGGAAAGATCTTTTCCTGTCAAGCAGGGATACTCAGGCGAATATCTGTATATTTTGAATACAAGGTTAAATGAAGGTGTATCACCCTGGGTTAAAATACCGTTTCGTGTTACAGGATTTATGTATTCCCATACGATATTTTCCGAATTGTCCACTTCAAAAAATTTACCTGCGGTTCCTTCGCAAATTAATGTATTTCCGTTCGGCAGTCTTTCTTCCCCCGAAATATTCTTTGCATAGAATGAGGTCGGTGGAACTGCTTCATATCTCCATGTTAAAGAATTAGGTCCATATTGCCCGGTTGAATCTAAATAATATTCGCCATTGGAATTTAAAGGCGGTGTAATTTCATCAACAGTTGAATAAGTATTCGGAGGCGCTCCATGGTCATTATTAAAGATTAAGATATCTCCTTGTCCAACCAACCCGGAATCTATCCATCTGGCGTCATGTTGGGTAAACAACGTTTGATCAGCTGCAGTTCCGGCACGGTATGCTTGAGGATTTCCCCAGCGGTATAATATATCTCCTCCTTTTCCTTCTCTGCCGCCGGAATGACCTGCAGCTTCCGCAGTAGTTGTTGAATGGTCTATTACCCAGATTTCACTAAAGTTGTGTGCGCTTAGGAGTATTTCATCTCTTTGAGGATTGTATCTCACCGAATTTATATGCAGCCAATCTTCAATAGTTGAACCATAATTAATATCAATTAATTCCGGATGTTTTGATACATCGCCGTAATTAGCTTTAGTAGAATCAAAATCCTGAATTAAATGATCCCATGCATGCCATTGCCATACAATATTTCCTCCTGATGTTCCAGTTGGTTTTACTTCGATAATTTCTCCGGACCATAACGCCGTATCTAATCTGGATGGGTTTCTTCCTGCAGCAATTGCTTCAGCATAAGTTTTATTTTCCCAGGCAATCATAAGAATATCACCGTTGGGAAGATAGTCAATGTCGTGGTGTGTGCAGTGTTCTGCGGAGTAATAATCAAAAGACCAGATAAGATTTCCGTCCCAGTCAAATCTTTCAACTCTGCCGCCGGCACCTCCCGCTAAAAAAATATTTCCGCTTTGAATTATTGCCGGCCTGAGAAGACTTCCATCAGGAAGAAGCATAACAGATTGAGCCGGCCTGTATTGGCTTGTCCATTCATGGATTAGATAACCTCTGTTATCAATCAAATAGGAGTTGGTTGAGGCAAGCGGTGAAAATAAAGTATATCCATTATATGATTTTGTAGAATCATTAATTATGAGTCCGACAGTATTGCTCTGTGCTTTAATTGCCGGTCCGATCAGCAAGGCTATATAAAATAGTATTAATATTTTGAATTTCATGTGTTAATTCTCCAAATACAATAGGTTCTGTTATTATGATAGTAAAAACAAAATTATCTAAATAATAGATTGTAATCTTTTTCCTTAGCCTTTTTCCACCATTCCGTTGGAATAACTTTCCAATTATTCAAAGTTTCCGGCTTTACAACTCTTTTCGCTTCAATCCATTTCATTAAATAATAACGCAAATCTTTTTGAGTTGAATGAATAACTCTCCCGGCTAATTCGTTATGCGGAATTGTTGCACCTTCCGTTAAGTGCCCGCCTCCTCCGTTTCCTCTGTATGAATTTACTGCGACAGTATATTTCTTTTTTAAATCAAACGGTTTTCCATCTGACATCGATGTAATAGTAATTCTTTCACCTGCAGGTTTAGAAACATCCACGGTGTAATTTATACCCGCTGCAGATGAAAAATTATAATATCGTCCCGAAAGCATTGCTTTACCATTCGTTAAGACAACCTTTCCGTCCTTATCAATAGAAAGTTTTAACAGGTGGTCATTTTCATTCTTCATTTTATTAAACCATTTGCCGTAAGAATATTCAAGATAATCTTTTATTTCCTGTCCTGTTAATTCCATAGTATAAAGCAGATTTTCATATTTATAAAGATTAAACATATCTCTTACATATACGGTACCTTTTTTAATCTCCGCATTGAATGAAAGCGGAGCGGCAAAGGAAACGTCCGCATGGGTTAATTCAAGCTGAATTTTTTGAATAAGATCGACAAAAGGGGAATCTCCGAATAATGATTCACGCGTTGAAATTGTTTTGGTAAAAGTACCGATTGGTTTTGATACATATTCTTTCACTTCTTCAATAGCCGGTGTAAATTTTTTCATATAAGCTTCGTCAGGCTTATAATTTTTGCTGTCTATTATTTCACCCTTTATCTCCTTTGTCCACTTGTGATCTCCTTTATCATATTTCATTATTATATCAGCAACAGCAGCATGCCTGGCAGCATTGGCAGGATCAACTATTAAAACAGTCTTGCCTTCACTATTTTTCACAAAGAAATTCCAAACTTTATGGTCGTGACCTGCAAACACGACATCAAAACCGGGTACCATTTCTGCTACAAGCCTTGAAGCATTTTCTATATTCCTTTCTCCGTCATCATAAAGTTTTTTTACATCTTCCGGTCCCGAATGAAATAATCCGACAATCAAATCCGGCTTTTCTTTCTCTTTAATTATTTTAATCCATTTTTGAGCGGTTTCTACCATATCCTTGAATACAATTCCTTTCCATATATCCTTCGGAAGCCAGTTAGGAATTGCGGGAGTGATCATACCTAGAACTGCAATTTTAATTCCTTGCTTTTTAATTATTGCATAAGGTTGAAAATACGGCCGGTTGGTTTTCGTATTTATAGCGTTAGCGGCTAACCAGGGGAACTTGAATTCTTTTTTAATTTTGTCATAAACGGGATGTCCCGGTTCAATATCATGATTACCGACAGTCCCTACATCATATTTCATAAAATTCATAATTTGGGAACAAATATGAGGCACATTTGTTTTTTCGAAATTATAATAATAAACAACAGGCTGGCCCTGAAGGATGTCCCCATCATCCAATAAAATAACATTCTGATCTTTTTTTGCTCTTTCTTCTTTTACATAAGTGTAAATTTGCGCCAGAGAAGTATTTATTTCTTTATTATCCTTAAAGTCAAACGGGAAAAGTGAACCGTGAACATCGCTTGTTTCGATTATTTTTAATCTTATTGTTTGTGCGACAGAATTGCTTAACGAAAAAATAAATATCAGGTTTATGATTATTAATAAGCCGTTAGATAATTTTCTATTCATTTCTATATTCCATATTATTAATAAATTACTATGTTTAGTTTAATTAAAAAACTCAATTATAATCCATTCAAATTTTGGAACTAAAATACATTAATTTGAATTAAAAAGATTTAATCTTTGGAAATGGGGAGCAGATTACAAAATCAGACATTTTCTAATTACTTATCGGTTGCAAGTTCTTATAATATAAATTAATTTCTAATTAGGAATTAACAAGATGAGGTTGTTATGGGCAAAGAAGATTTAATGACAGCCGCGGCACTTAATGCAATGAACAGCATTATGGGCTTAAATTCATCTGATAATATACTAATTCTAACGGATGTTCATTGTAAAAATATTTCAAACGCTTTTAAACAGGCAGGTTTTAGTAAAGGATGTAAAGTTGACGTTTACCGGATTGATGAAAAATCTAGGCCTTTACAAGAAATACCGGAGGTTTTAATATCCCTTCTCAAAGGGAAAACAATTGTTCTTAATATCATAAAGGCTTTCCCGAAAGAAATACAATTTCGGATAAAATGGATATTTAAAGTAAAAGAAAACGGAAGGATAAAATGTGCACATATGCCGGGAATAACTGAATCAATGATGACGGAAGGTCCTTTGAACGTTGACTACAATGATATGAAAGCAAAGGCTAATTCCTTGCTTACTTTACTTAAAAATGCCGAAACACTTCACATTACAACCGATCAGGGAACCGATGTAATACTAGGAATTAAAGGCAGAAAATTTATCGATGATATTTTTATTGCAGAAGGGGAAATGGCAAACCTGCCTTGCGGTGAAATTTACTGTGCTCCCGAAGAAAAATCTGCCGATGGCCTAGTGGTTTTCAATGCAAGCATCGGCGATATCGGATTATTAAAAACTCCACTTAGAGTATTTTTAAAAGGAGGTAAAATTCATAAACTTGTATCTGACGACCCTAAGCTAGTTCAAAAGGTAATTGAATTAACAAATATAGATGAAGATGCTAAAATTATAGGAGAATTAGGAATCGGAATCAATTCCGGAGCGCGTATTACCGGCAATATGCTGGAAGACGAGAAAGCAATTGGGACAGCACATATAGCATTCGGCAACAATGAAGATTTTCCCGGCGGCGGAAAGAATAGATCTAAAATTCACAGGGATTATTTATTTCATCGCCCTACAATCGAAGCATTTTATGCGGATAAAACCAGCCGGACAATTATTCACAACGGAAATTTTTTATTTATTGAATGAAAGTCTGCTGTTTATTGCTTCAATAGTTTTTGTTTGTAATATTTTATATAATAATACTTAAGTCAAAAAAGGCGTCCAACGGACGCCTCTCGGAAATTTATAAATAAAAAATATCTTTTTACATCCTAGGTTTAGCTTCATTAACAACGATATTTCTTCCGTTAAATTCTGATTCATTTAATGCTTTAATGGCATTTTTTGCTTCAGAAGGATTCTCCATTTCCACAAATCCAAAACCTCTTGATCTTCCGGTTTCGCGGTCTTTAATAACTTTTGCAGAAATCACAGTTCCATGCGCTTCGAAAGCAGCCTGCAACTTTTTGTCATCAACTGCCCATGGCAGAGAACCCACAAATAATTTAGTACTCACTTAAGAACTCCAAATAATAATAAATAAAAAATCCGGTCTAT
>JBJKQE010000179.1:0-3671 GCA_046705645.1 Ignavibacteriaceae bacterium
ATCATTACGACCCGATGGGGAAGAATAATTTCTTTTATAATCTACGATTGAAAGTCGCGCGGAAATTAGTTTTCTCAAAATGGCAGCAAGCTTTAGGAGGCGAAGTAAAAGGAATTATCAGCGGAGCAGCCACACTTCAGCCAAGACTTGCAAGAATTTTTACAGGCGCAGGCATTCCTGTAAGAGAAGGGTACGGACTAACAGAGACATCTCCGGTTATTACTTGTAATCGATTTATAAAAGGACAGTATTATTTAGGCTCGGTAGGATTACCAATTCCCGATGTTCAAATTAAAATTGCTGATAACGGAGAAATCCTAACCAAGGGTCCGAATGTATTTAAAAGTTATTATAACAATCCGGAACTGACTGCTAAAGCTCTGGATGAGGACGGTTGGTTTCATACCGGAGATATCGGTCAATTAATTGACGGCAAGTTTTTAAAAATTACGGACAGAGTAAAAGAAGTATTTAAAACATCAGGCGGCAAATTTGTTGCGCCGCTTCCGATTGAAAATAAAATGAAAGAATCCTGGTTTATTAAAAATATAATGGTAATTGGAGAAAATAGAAAATTTACATCGGCTTTGATTGTACCTGATAAAGTTTTTGTTTTCAATTGGTGCAAGAAAAAAGGATATGATAAACTTGGCGTTGATGAAATATCAAAGTGTCAGATATTGAAAGATAGGATCTGGAAAGATATTCAGAAATACAATAAAAGATTTTCTCACATTGAACAGATTAAAAAATTTGAAATTGTTCATGATGATTGGGCAGTTGAAACTGGCGAATTGACACCAACACTCAAGCTTAAAAGGAAAATAATTTTAGAAAAATACAAAGAGTTAATAAATCAAATTTACAGCGAATAAATTTTAATCAATTAAATAAATCTTAAACATGAAAAGAATAATAAAAGAAGTTGCAGTATTAGGATCGGGAGTTATGGGCTCCCGGATAGCTGTTCATTTTGCAAATATCGGCTGCAAAGTTTTTCTTCTGGACATTGTTCCAAAAGATTTAGCGGAATATGAAAAAAAAGAAGGACTCACTTTAAACGACAAAAAATTTAGAAACAGGATAGTTAATGAAAATCTAAAAAATGTATTGAAAGCTAAACCTTCACCTATTTATTTAGAATCATTTTCATCGAGAATTGTAACCGGAAATTTTGAAGATGATTTAAAGCATTTAACAAACGTTGACTGGATTATAGAAGCTGTAGTTGAAAATTTAGATATCAAAAAATCCGTTTTTGATAAAGTTGAAAAAATTAGAAAACCGGGTTCATTAATTACAACCAACACTTCGGGAATTCCGATTCATTTAATGCTTAATGGAAGAAGTGAGGATTTCCGTAAGCATTTTTGCGGTACACACTTTTTTAACCCGCCAAGGTATTTGCAGCTATTGGAATTGATTCCAACTCCGGAAACAAGTAAAGAAGTTATAGATTTCTTAATGCACTATGGAAGCATCTTTCTAGGGAAAACTACGGTTATATGCAAAGACACTCCTGCTTTTATTGCAAACCGAATTGGGGTTTTCAGCATGATGGCAGTTTTCAAGTTGATGAAGGAGATGAAATTAACCATCAAGGAAATTGATACATTAACAGGTCCTATAACTGGAAAACCAAAATCGGCTACATTTAGAACCTGCGATGTTGTAGGAATTGATACACTGGTTAAAGTTGCAAATAATATTTATAATGATTGTCCTGATGATAAAGCCAGAAAATTGTTTGTAATTCCGGATTATGTTATTAAAATGGTAGAGAAAAATTGGTTGGGAGATAAAACGGGGCAGGGCTTCTATAAAAAAATAAAAAAAGATGACGGGTCAAAAGAAATAATTGAACTTGATGTTGAAACCTTAGAATATAAGCCGAGTATTAAGCCAAAATTTGCTTCTGTAGGAGCTGCAAAACCGGTTGAAGATTTAAAGGAAAGACTGAAAGTACTTCATGCTGCAAAGGATAATGCAGCTGAATTTTTAAGAAAGCTCTCGTTCAATATCTTTCAATATTCTTCAAACCGAATTCCAGAAATATCCGATGAAATATATAGAATAGATGATGCAATGAGAGGCGGTTTCGGATGGGAACTTGGTCCTTTTGAAACATGGGATGCCCTTGGTGTTAAAAAGATGACTCAGCTGATGGAGGAAGCAAATCTTGCACCGGCTAAATGGGTAAAGAATATGCTTGCAAAAGGATTCGAATCATTTTATAAAGTTGAAAACGGTAAAAAGAAATATTACGACATCAATTCTTCTTCTTATAAAATTATTCCCGGTAAAGATGAATTCATCATTCTTGATAATTACAGGGAAAATAAACCTGTATGGAAAAATGTCGGTGCTACACTTCATGATATCGGCGATGGTGTGGTTAACCTTGAATTCCAGACAAAAATGAATTCAATTGGAACTGAAATTCTTGAAGCTGTAAATAAATCTATTGAGATTGCTGAAAAAGATTTTGCCGGTCTGGTAATCGCTAACAACGGACAAAATTTTTCAGCCGGTGCCAATCTTGCGATGATGCTTATGCTTGCAGTAGAACAAGAATATGACGAGATAGATCTTGCCGTAAGAACATTTCAAAACACAACAATGCATGTCAGGTATTCCGGCGTTCCGGTTGTTGTTGCACCTCATGCTCTAGCATTAGGAGGTGGATGTGAAATCTGTCTTCATGCAGATCAGGTGCAGGCTTCTGCAGAAACTTATATCGGGTTGGTTGAAGTTGGTGTCGGAATTATTCCTGCAGGAGGCGGAACAAAGGAAATGACTTTAAGGGCATCCGATAGTTATACTGAAGGAATTGTTGAAATGCCGGAACTTCAGGAAAGATTTATGAATATTGCTATGGCCAAAGTTGCAACTTCAGCTTACGAGGCTTTTGATCTCGGTATATTAAAAAAAGGCAGAGATAAAATAACGATCAATCCAAACAAAGTTATTTTTGATGCTAAACAGGCTGTTCTTGATATTGCAAATAGAGGTTATACACATCCGGTTCCTCGTAATGACATTAAAGTATTAGGACGGCAAGCGCTTGCAACTCTTCTGCTTGGAGCTTATTCTTTTAGAACTGCAAATTATATTTCCGACCATGACAGAAAAATTGCAGAAAAACTTGCTTTTGTAATGTGCGGAGGAGATTTAACCCAAGGAACTTTAGTTTCGGAACAATATCTGCTTGATCTGGAAAGAGAAGCATTTTTAAGCTTGATCGGAGAAAAGAAAACAATGGAAAGAATTCAGAATATTTTAAATACAGGCAAACCATTAAGGAATTAATAAATCTTTAATAAGTTAAATAAAAGTTTTTTAACAAATAAAAATGAAAAATATCATGAGAGAAGCATATATAGTAGCAGGTTTTAGATCAGCGGTTGGTAAAGCTAAAAAAGGCGGCTTTCGATTTTACAGGCCCGATGATCTTGCAGCAGATGTTATAAAACATTTGTTAAAATCAGTTCCACAACTCGAGCCGCATAGAGTTGATGATTTAATTGTCGGTAATGCGGTTCCCGAAGCAGAACAAGGATTGCAGATGGGAAGAATGATTGCTCTTCAATGTCTGCCGATTGAAGTACCAGGTGAAACTGTCAACAGGTACTGCGCATCAGGAGTGGATACTATCGCAACCGCATTTGCTA
>JBJKQE010000180.1:0-16648 GCA_046705645.1 Ignavibacteriaceae bacterium
AATTTACTTCCATCTCTGTGGTTGACACTATAGCTTATGTAACAGTATCTATAGGCACCATACCTTATATAGAGCAATGGAGTGAAATACTCGCAGAAGTAGATATTGCCGATACAAACAATATCCATGTTATAACGAAAACAAAAAATCCATATGATAATGAAGATATAGATGTATACGGACAGTTGTTCACAGGAGGAGCTGTAAATTTCCCGTATGGATATTATACAAGCAGCACAGGGCTATGGACGGTAAATTTTGAGAATCCAGATTCCATAAAGTCAGTATCAATCTTTCCCACAGGCTGGTATATAAATAATATAACAGTCGATTCTTCGTATCATGCTTATATAGCCGAGTTGAGCGGAGGCTTGAAGATACTTGATTTCTCAGAACCTTCCGCACCAAAACAAATTGGTTATTATTCCGTTGACGAGCAGGTAATAGATGTTGCAGTTTCAGGTAATTATGTATACCTGGATTGTGACTCTGACTTGCAAATAATAAATGTTTCGAATCCCGCTTCTCCAAAGTTTACATCAAGGGTATTATTTAACGATACCATATATGGTAATCCGATAGGTAATTTCGACTTTCTTTGTATTGATGGTTCAACTGTTTATGCAGCAAGGAAATCTCACAAACTTTTTACAGTAGATGTATCAGACCCTGCTGACCCTAAAATAATAACTACCGACTCTTTAATAGGATTGCCTGTAGGCATTTCTCAATCAAATGGAAATATTTATGTAGCTGATAGGGACCTGAGTTATCCTAAACCCAATTCCGGCGTCCATATTTTTAATATTTATCATCCTGATATTCCTGTTGAAAGTGGATTTTTAAAAGTAACTGACCTTGGAGGATTAACTGTTTACAAAAATTCACTTTTCGTTATGGGAGGGGATACAACATTAAAAGAGTATGGACTAAAAAAATATGATATTACCAACCCAACAAATCCGGTATTCAAGTATTTTGTCTATTTACCGGGGAGTTTTGCGGTGCCAATTGATATTAAGGCAGATAATGATTATGCCTACCTGGGAAATATGGATGTAATTAGTATTTCTAATCCCGATAGTGGAAAACTTGTTTTTACAGGTAATGGCGGTACGGCAGTTGCGGTTTATCAGAACATCGAATTATTCGGGGATATAGGGGTATCTATATTTAATAATACTCTTACCTCTATAAAACATAATCATTACACTTTACCAAACAATTTTGAATTATTTCAGAATTATCCCAATCCATTTAATCCAGCCACAGCTATCAGCTACCAGCTTTCAGCAGCCAGCTATGTAACATTAAAAGTCAATGACATACTTGGTAGGGAAATTGAAACTATTGTTAAAGGTAATCAGAAAACAGGAAAACATATAGTTTATTTTAATGCTTCCAATTTATCAAGTGGAGTATACTTTTATCGGATTATAGCGACTTCAAGAGATAAAAAATATACTTCGACTAAAAAAATGATAGTGCTAAAATGAATATTTTAAATCTCGACCGTCCCCCTCCTTTCATTAGGAAAGAGAAATCCCCGGGCTTCTGCACTAAGTACTCAATACGCCAATATTGAATAAAGACAGAAATGTCAGGGAGATTTCTCTATCTAACTAAATATAAACCTTAATAAATAGATTTTCAAAACTAAAAACTAAGGAGTAAAAAATGAATCAAGCAAAACAAATTATGATGGCTTTAATAATTTCTGTCTTGTTTCCAATTTTAGTTTACCCGCAGCCTACAAATGTTCCAGTTACCTCAAGCGGCACTCAAAGCGAGACTGCAATTATTGTAGACCCTAACAACCCAAATCATTTGATGGCAACGTGGACAGACTTCATCAATTATACTCAGTATCATGGCTACAGCTTTTCATCAAATGGTGGTCAATCATGGTCAACACCGGATTCAATTCCCGGCGAAAATGGCTACGATCCTTCTTGTGCTATCGACCTTTCAGGAAGAGAATATTATACCTATAAGGACGGTAATAATAGAATTCGTATTTCTTATTCAACAAATGACGGTGCCAATTGGACGACTGATACAGTTAGTTCTCAGTTACATGACCAAGACAAGCCTTATATGGCTGTTGATAACACGGGACACTATAACCGCGTATATGTAGCGTGGGCAGATTTACCTCCTAATGCTAATTATTACGCTGCTATAGATTTTGCATATTCTACTGATCAAGGTGTTACTTGGAATCAACAGCAAATATATAATCTTCCGAAGACAGGCTCTCCCACCTCTCCTCTTGTTCCGAGTGGTCCACGACTTCAGTGAGCCATGCCTACAGTTGCACCTGACGGCAGCGTATATATTGTTTTTTTGAATATTACTAACTACTTACAGTATCCCTCAACTTCATAAATAAATTGTATGAGATTTACACCAGTTGACGGCAAGGTTACAGACCTAACCTCATCGCTTCCCTTGCAGCTAAGAAACTTTCCAGGTGCTTGTAATAATCTTTTTATTGGGAGCGGAGAAATGCAGGCTAATAGTTTTCCTACTATTGCTATAGACAAATTAGGGAATGTATATCTTGCATGGATGCAGGACGATAATGGAACTCTAAATATTTATTCTATCCGTTCAATAAACGGAGGAAATTCATGGAGTGCACCGGCAGAGCTTTCCCATGGAAGTTCTGAGAGCGTATTTTTCCCCTGGCTGTCGGTAAATTCCTCTGGCGTTGTTTCGCTTAGTTATTATAAAGAAAATTCTTCGAATCTTGTTGATGTTTATGTTGCTAACTCCTATGATGGCGGATTAACGTATAATAGTGTTACAAGAATAACTCCGACTAGCGAGAATCCAAACTATGCAACAGAGGAGTGCGATTACATGGGAGCGGTTTCTCTTGCAAACGGTGAAACACTGCCAGTATGGACGGATCCAAGCTCATCTTCGCCTCATATTTTTACTACTCCGAGCTATTATACTAGCGGTACTATCAGTCAATCATAAACAATATCTTCAGGTCTAACAGCAGTATTTGCTCCTGGTGCAACAACAAAATTTTCAAATGGTTCATCACTTATAATAGACGGTATCTTAATAGCAAACGGTACTTCAGCTAACAGAATAACTTTTACTTCAAATTCCGGTTACTGGGGCGGTATAACTTTTAACAGCGCCGCGGGTTCATCCATATCAAATGCAATTATTTCTCATGCTTATTCTCCAATCGTAATTAACTCAACAAATAATATTTCCGTAAGCGACTGCATGATTAATAGCTCAAGTTTTTATGATTATAATTCTTCCAATGCGGCAGCAATACAAGTTTATAACTCCAGCCCTACCTTAAATACCGACACGATAGCAGGTGAGAGTGATTCCTGGAATGGCGTTAGATTCGCAGTAAAAAGCAGCGGCAGCTTAAATAACTGTACTATCGAAAATCTTGGTGATGGGAACGGTGTAATAATTCAGGGGGGTTCAAGCCCGACAATTTTTTCTAATTCAATACTTAATAATTATTATCACGGCATTACGGTATATTATAATGGAACAGCCAATCCTCAAATTACAGACAATTTAATAAAAAATAATACAATAAATAATTATGTAGGTTTATATTTTCAAAGTTCAATAGGTGGAATGAGGAATAATAATGTCAGCGGTTTCACATATGGCAGTTGGTGTCGTTATGCATCCTCACCAAATTCAGGCGGTTTATCACAAGAAGGGGGAAATGTAATAACAAATAATATAGAAGGTATAGTTGCAACAGATAATAGTTACCCTGAATTCGGTGGAGGCTTGCCAGCAAAAGATGAATGTTATGGAGTTTGCAATCAATTTAATAGCAACAATAGTTATGATGCAATTTCTGAGAGAGAAAGCGATATAACTGCTCAATTTGACTGGTGGGGGCAGTATCCGCCCAATACATTAAAGATGCATACTGACAGTTCTTCTTATATCGATTATACTGGTGCAGAAACTTCACAATATGATTGTGTGCTTAATCAAGGCGCTACTCCTATTAATCAGACAAATATTGTTGGTCCTGTTTCTTCTTCTAATGCAAGCGCATCTCCGTCAATGCAACAATCCAGACAATATATATTAGCAGGTAATTATGCAAAAGCTGCTTTATTATGCCGTAATTTACTTAAAGATAGCTCGACTATATCTTTATACAAACAAGCACTTGTAACTATGTTTAATATTTTTCAATCTTCATCCGATTCAACGATCGTTAATTACTTGTATAATTATGCTTCTCAAAAAAATGGTTTGGTAATTACTGCAAAGATACTATTGGCATCGGCATATGAAGCCGAAGGAAAGTTTGCAGATGCTGAAAAAATAGCAAACAATCTTATCTTATCATACCCTAACTCGGAGACAGAAAAGCAAGCCTTATTTATTTTATCTTCATTAAGTGGATACGAACCTTCATATAAAGATGTCTCGACAGAAGCATTAAATGCACTTGTTCAAAAATATAGTTCATCAATTGATTCCAGCTTAATTGCCATGATTGGTCTGCAGGGCAATTCTAATTTATCAAGGTCAGTCTCTCTGAAAACTGCAAAAAAGAAAGTGGAACAAGATCTCAATATAATTCATAATTATCAGCTTTTAGGCAACTACCCCAATCCTTTCAATCCAACAACAGATATAAAATATCAAATTCCAAATAATAGCTATGTTACTTTAAAAGTATATGATGAGCTTGGAAAATTGGTAAAAACATTAATTAATCAATTTGAAAACAAAGGATCATATAATGTTAACTTTAACGGTTCCAATTTAGCCAGCGGTACATATTTTTACAGGCTTAGGGCAGGAAATTTTGTATCCACAAAAAAAATGTTATTACTTAAATAACATCAATGTGTTTAAGCTGCATAATTGTTAATCATTCATTAATATAGTGACTAGTTTTTTTCTGAACCTTGCTCTTATCTTAAATAATACCTGTAACAAGGAAACTAAAAGCAAGAATAAATTAATAATATGTCATTTTAAATAAGAATACCTGTTCTTCTGCTGCAATGATTGGATAAAAAAATTTATTTGCGAATCTCATACTGTCAAATTACAATATAATTAACTGAACAATATTTATTCAATATTATAAACTTGTTGTGTGAATTAGATCTTAAACCGTTAAAACGGTTAATAAATTCTTTGTTTCTCATTAACCCACGGATTAATCCGTGGGTTAATAAAACCTAAAAACAATTATTAATAACTGTTTTAACAGTTTTTCAATATTCTGTTTTTTAATTCACACAACGGGTTATTATAAATTAATTATAAGGTACACTAAAAATGGATATAGTATTTTAACCTACTTAGCAGCAGAAAGCAATATCTCTTTTCTATTTTTACTAAGCCGGTCTTCAGTATTGAACGACTGCAGCATGACATCCATTTGCTGAATTAAATTTCTCTTATAATATTTAGGCGCATAAATTGATCCGTCAAGCATATATATGCGGTGATCTTTTTCATCATAAAAGGTATAATTAATAAACGGACCTCCCATACCTTTGGTATTTAATTCCCAAAGACCCTGGGTCAATATAGCGTACCTGCCTTGGAAATTTACTTCCGAGGTAGTATAATAATCGCCGGCAATTACAACATAACTGCTGTCATCGGAAGTTCTAAAATATTTATTCGTCATTCTATTTCTTATCGTTCTAATTGAATCCGGATTCAAGTAAGCCGGAGAAGCATTATTAATCCAGTGTACGAATATCCATCTTTCCATATCCGTATTTACGCCTCTTCTCAGCCAAACAAAATTATCTTCAGGCTTATTTTGAGCAAGCTGATAATCCGCTTCAACATATATCACCCAGCCGTATTGCTTTAATAATTTACCTTCAACTTCCATTTGTTCATAACGGGAGTTATAAAGGCTTTCGTACAACCGTCTATCCGAACTTTTTTGAAAAGCATAGAGCAAATTATCCTTGTTCTTTAAAATATGTGCTTCCAGATTTTCAATAGTCGGAGAAGTTAAAACCATAATCAATTGGTCCCTTGCCCACAGACTGGATTTAGTAATCTCAAAAACACTATCGGCCAGGATACCGGATTTAACCGAATTGTCTACGGAAGCTTGTATAAATTTAGCCGTGTTTGATGATGAGTTAAAAGGAGCAATAATAATTATATTCTTTCTACCTTTATAGAAATCCAGTTTTTCTTCCGGGATTTGTTTTAAAGTAAACAACTTTTCAGGCTGGGGTGTATAAATAATCTTTTGAAATGTTGAGTCGAGAGCCGGTTTCAGAGTCTGATATTCGGATGAATCGGCTACAACTATAATTTCATCTTCAGGTCCAACTGCAGGTTTCTGAAAATAACCGCAGGAATTTAGGCACACACCTAAAATAATTAGCATAAAAACGGCTAATCTTTTAATCATTATTACCTCGGTACGTTTGGTAATATTAAAGATATATTCGGCAAAAGTATCAAATATAATCCCCACATTGTAAACCCGATTGCAATCGGGATTGATAAATTATCATCTGCAAAACCGAATGAAATATTTTCAACTACGGCACCTACTGCTGCGGCTATAATACCAATTAAATATTCCATGGCTTGATATTCAATTTTAGGAGTAAATAAAACAACAATACTTGCACTTACAAAAAATGCTAAAGTTCCCTCCAGGCTTTTTGCTAAAAATTTATGCTTGCCGAATTTTCGCCCTATTAATGCAGCCGATGAATCGCTAATGATTAATATACAAAATGCCGTAATAAAAAAGACCTTCGGAAAAATGAGCACGCAAAGCAATGCCGAAATAAAAACGTAAGTAGCCCCATTTAGATTTTTTTTCTTATGGTCGACTTCGTGTTTTCTTAATAGGAAACCAAAAATGTTGTAAAAAACTTTTCCTATAGAAGGATAAATATATCTTGATAAATCTAAAACTATTGCAAATCCGGCAAAAAAGGAAAGTATAATAATAGCATTGGAACGCGGGATAAAATAATAAATAATGGGAATAGCCAGAGAGCAGAGATGAATTAGTTTTCTAACCAATTCATCTCTATAATTAATAGTTCCATTATCAAATTGAGTCATCTTTAGGAGCAGGTTCTTTCGGTTTTCGTTGTTCCATCAATTTTTTCACATGATCAGGTATTTCATCATTATTGCCTGATTCGTTTGTCCCGTCTTTTTTTACAGGAGGTAAAGTTTCACCCTTAATCAATTTATCAATTTCCTCAGAATCTAAAATTTCCCGTTCGAGCAATTCTTTAGACAGCTTATGAAGTATTTCCAGATTATCTGTTAATATTTTTTCTGCTCTCGCCATCGCTTCATTAACAATTCCCCTGACTTCATCATCAATTTCAATTGCGGTTCTTTCGCTGTAATCCCTATGTCTTTGAATTTCACGACCAAGGAAAATTTCTTCTTCTTTAGCGCCGTAACTTAAAGGACCTAATTTATCACTCATTCCCCATTCACAGACCATTTTGCGTGCAATGTTTGTAGCTTTTTCTATATCATTACCTGCGCCGGTAGTATAGTGATTAAAAATAATTTTTTCGGCAGCCCTGCCGCCTAATGCATATGTAATAATCGCCTCTAAATACTCTTTTGAATAAGTATGTTTTTCATCAATAGGCAAATAGCTGGTAACACCAAGCGCCCGGCCTCTGGGTATAATTGTAACCTTATGAACCGGATCAGCTTCAGGCATCATTCGAGCAACAAGAACATGCCCGATTTCATGGTAGGCAGTAGTTTTCTTTTCTTCTTCGGAAATAATCAAACTCTTTCTTTCCATTCCCATCATCACTTTATCTTTTGCTTCCTCAAAATCTATCATCTCGACTTTCTTTTTATTCTTCCTTGCCGCAAGAAGAGCCGCTTCATTTACCAGATTTGCCAGTTCTGCACCTGCTAATCCCGGTGTTCCTTTTGCAACAACTTCCAAATTTACCTTTGTATCAAGAGGAATGTTTCTTGTGTGAACTTTAAGAATACCTTCGCGTCCTTTAACATCGGGCCGATCAACAACAACCTGCCTGTCAAATCTTCCTGGTCTTAAAAGAGCGGGATCAAGAACATCAGGACGGTTAGTAGCTGCAATTATAATTACACCGCTATTCTGCTCAAAGCCGTCCATTTCAACCAATAATTGATTAAGAGTTTGTTCTCTTTCATCATGACCGCCGCCTAATCCGGCTCCCCGGTGTCTTCCGACAGCGTCAATTTCATCAATAAATATTATACATGGAGCATTTTTCTTACCCTGATCAAAAAGGTCTCTTACACGGCTGGCACCGACACCAACAAACATTTCAACGAAATCGGCACCGCTTATTGAGAAAAACGGAACACCTGCTTCGCCGGCAACTGCTCTTGCTAATAAAGTTTTACCGGTTCCGGGAGGGCCTAACAATAAAACTCCTCTTGGAATTTTCCCTCCAAGTTTTTGAAACTTAGTCGGTTCTTTTAAGAACTCTATTATTTCGTGAAGCTCAAGTTTTGCTTCGTCGGCTCCCGCTACATCTCTAAAAGTAATTTTTTGTCCCGATTGCGTAATTAATTTAGCTTTACTTTTCCCAAAAGAAAAAATACCTCTGGTTCCGCCTGCTGTTCCCTGCATTCTTCTCATAATAAGTATCCACGCGCCGATGATAATTATCCACGGAAGAGTACTGAATAATATACTTACCCACTCATTTGATTCTTTATCGAAGGTATAAGTAATATTATTTGCAATCCATTTAGGCTCCTGTGAGGTCATTATAGATTCCGGCATATAAACCGAAACGTACTTCACAGATTTTTCCTTACCGTCAACACTTATATTCTGCTGAGATTTAAGTTCGGCTTTGAAATAAAAGTCCTTATCCCCGGTTTTAATAATTTTAGCATTTAGGATTTCATTGTCATTTAAGAATTTTTCATACTGGGGATAAGTTATATCAACATAGTTTGTAGAATTAGTTTTAAATAACTGCATAATAATAATTGCAGCTATAATTACAGCACCCCAGCCAAAAACCATCCTAATTATTTTAGACCAGTCAAAATTATCATCAGGTTTGTTTGGTCCACCATTTCCTTTTGAATTTTTAGGAAATTGTTTATTTTCGTTATTATTATCAGCCATGAAAAATTTTATATTTTTTAGATACATTGTTTAAATAATACTCCGTCATTCACTTAAAACATAAATTGATCTTAGATTTCTGTACTTCTGCGCATAGTCCAATCCATACCCTATCACAAATTTGCTGGGAATATCAAAGCCAATATAATCAATTTTTATATTATATCTAAGGCTATTTGGCTTTACCAGCAGAGAAACAACCTTCATACTAGCTGGATTAGACGGTGCAATTAGGTCTTCAATAAATCTCATAGAAAGTCCGGAATCTACAATATCTTCAACGATAATAATATCACGGCCATTTACGTTGCAATTTAATTCCTTTAACAGCTTAACATTCCCGGAAGATATCTTTTCATCGCCATAGCTGGAAAGTTTAAAAAAATCAATCTCGCATTCTATGGAAATATTTTTAATTAAATCAGATAAAAATAAAAACGCGCCATTTAAAACACCTATAAATACGGGAACTTTACCGGCATATTCATTAGATATTTGCTTTCCCAAATCCCGAATTCTGTTTTGTATTTCTTCTTCTTTTAACATGGGAACAAATATTTCGGTTCCAATAATAATCCGGTCTTGAATATCATTATTTACATCAGGCATAATTCGATTACCTTATCTGTGTTATTAGTTATTTTAAATCGATCATCAAGCCTTAATCCAAGAACCCAAACAATTTGTTCCCGGTTTGTTAAGACAAGCTGCTCTTTCTTTTTTGACGAGGAAATTTTCTGTTCATTTAGGAAATCCGAAATTTTTTTTGAACCTTTTAATCCGAGCGGGAAAAATTTCTCTCCGGTTTTCCATTTCCTCAAAATATAATCTCCAGATACCTTATCAGCCGAAATGTATTCTTTCATTTTAGATCCCGAATATGTTCTCGGCATTTTCATTCCATTTTTAATAGTTAGTGTTTTTTCTTTAATCTTTAACGAATCACCGTTTTTTAATGCAATAGGCTTAAAATTTTCAATCTTTTGATTATAAGATACGGTTATATAATTTCTTTCTCTGAATGCTTTAAGATTCTGCGACAAATCAACTTTCTTACCTGCATCTTTATTAAGCAATGATTCAATTTTCTTAAAATCATTATAAGAAAACTGAATTCCAAATTTTTCTTCTAAAATATTTTTTAATAAATAACCCTTAAGTCCGTTATCTATCTTCCTAAATTCATGAACCGAGATTATTAATTCTCCGTCATTAAAATCAAAAATTTCGCTGTTATTTTTAAGTACTTTATAATCTAAAAAAGAAACAATATCTTTAATAATCTCAGATGAATTATAAATAGTTTTTTCCAGGCCGGGATTTAATTTATTTTTAATTAAAGGAATTACAATATTCCTAAGATAGCTTCTTTCATAATCGCTGCTGAAATTAGTATAATCAGTCCTATATTCCAACTTATAATATTTTAAATATTCCAGAATTTCATCTTTTGTAAGATTAAGAATCGGCCTGATTATATTTTCTCTTTTAACAGGGATACCTGAAATCCCTCGAATCCCGGTCCCTTTTATCAAATTTAACAGAACCGTTTCGGTATTATCCGAACAGTTATGTGCCGTTGCTATTTTATTATATCCTATTTTCTTTAACGTTTTGTTAAAATCTTTATAACGAAGAATTCTTCCGCTTTCTTCAACTGAAAGGTTATTTCTTTTTGCGTAATTTTTAACATTCCTATTAAAGGAATAAAATTCTAAACCTAAATTTAATGAAAGTTTACGGCAAAATTCTTTGTCGGCAAGGGCATCTTTGCCCCTTATCATATGATTGATATGAACTGTGCTAATTGCGATATTATACTTTTTTTTATATTTCACCAAAAAATGGAGCAGGAAGACAGAATCCGGCCCGCCGCTTAAAGCAATTAGAATTTTATCACCTTTCTCAATAATATTCTTATCAGCGATAAATTTTATAACTTTTTGTTCAATATTTTTCATCAACTTTTTCACAATTTCCAATCAACAAACTTCACTTACCTTCAGTTTGTGCATTACTTTCTGCTTTAGATTCCATTATACGTTCCACATATTTTCCAAGTACGTCAAATTCCAAATTAACAGAGTCTCCGGTTTTTTTTGTGAAAAATATCGTTTCTTCCCATGTGTGCGGAATTATTCCAACTGAAAACGTATTGTTGTTCAATTGAGCTACCGTCATACTTACACCATCAATGGCGACGGATCCGACAAAGATTAAATATTTTTTAAATTGTTCAGGAATTTCAATTGTTAAAAAGTGACTTCCGGATAATTCTTTAATATCAACAACTTTCCCTGTAGAATCAATGTGTCCCAGTACAAAATGTCCGCCTAATCTTGCTTCAGCTTTTAAAGGTCTTTCCAGGTTAACTTTGCTGCCGACTTTCAGACTGCCCAAATTTGTTTTTTTAAGAGTTTCTTCTATTACATCAACAAAAAATTCATCCGTAGTTTTCTTTACAACAGTTAAACAAACACCGTTTACACTTATGCTGCTGCCGATTTCAAGATCAGCTATAACTTTTTTTGCCGAAAAAGTAAGCTGATAGGCATCACCCTTGGATTGCTTTTCCTTTAACTTACCGGTTTCTTCAACCAAGCCAGTAAACATATTATTTTCCTTTTTTCTAGAAATTACTGTTTGAATTTAATTTAACAAAAATAAGCAAAGTTATAATATAAAAATCGGCTCGGGGAAATAAATGTGCTGAACTTATTTGACAAGTTCTACCAGTATGTCATCACCAATAATATCCACGCTTTTTACTTTTACTTTTACGGCCTTTCTTATATCGTAAATTCCAAGATTACCAATGGCCGATATTCCGTTTCCAATAATTTTAGGGGTCACAAAAAGAAGAATATCATCATACAAATTATTTTTTATAAAAGAGGTAAAAATTTTGTTTCCTCCTTCAACAAGAATAGAAGCAATACTTAACTTTCCCAGCTCTTTCAAGGTGCTTTTTAAATCAAGCTCGCCGTTTTCATCCTCCTTAACAAAAATTACATTTACACCGTATGTTAATAGCCTTTTAATTTTATTTTTCTTCCCGGAACTTTTTTCCGAAGTAATAATGATTAAATTTTTATCATTATTATATCTAAACAACTTATGATCACTTTTTAGCTTTAATTTTGTATCGAGGACAATTCTTTTAGGATTTCTACCTTCTATCAATCTAACCGTTAGATTGGGATTATCTTTTGCAACTGTGCCTGCACCAACCAAAACGGCATCATATTTTGCTCGAAGAGAATGGACATGTCTTCTTGAATCTACAGAGGAAATCCATTTGGAATAACCATAATAATCAGCAATTTTGCCATCCAGAGTCTGGGCTGCTTTTAAAGTAATATATGGAACTTTTTTGGAAACATATTTGAAAAAAAATTTATTCAATTTCTCACATTCTTTTTCCAAAACACCCACCTTTACATCAATACCGGCGCCCTTTAATTTCTTAACACCTTTTCCGCAAACCAGCGGATTCATATCAAGAGTTCCTATCACAACTCTTTTTATTTTCTTCTCAATTATTTTATCTACACATGGAAGTGTTTTACCGTGGTGACTGCAGGGTTCGAGATTAACAAAGAGAGTAGTACCTTCCAGATTTTCCGTTGCGGAATTTATAGCATTTATTTCCGCATGGTTTTCACCATACTTTTCGTGGTAACCAGCACCGATAATACGTTCATTCTTAACAATAACACAACCGACCAATGGATTAGGACTTACATTCCCCATTCCCTTTTTTGCAATCTCAATTGCAAGTTGTATGTATGATTCGTCAGTCAATAGAAATTAGTTATTTAATATTTAAGATTTCAAATTCCAGCAAGCCTGCCGGAGCTTTTACTTTTATTTTCTCACCGATTTTAGACCCCATTAATCCTTGTCCAACAGGAGAAGTAATAGAAATTTTACCAGCTTGAAAATCTGCCTCTTCCGGTGAAACCAGTGTATATTCAAATGATTTTTGATTTTTCAGGTTTTTAATTGTTACGGTAGATAATATATGAACCTCTCCGCTATTAAATTGTGAAGGATCGATTACTCTCGCACGAGATAAAACACTTTCAAGTTTGCTTATTCTTAATTCGAATAGCCCTTGTTCCTCTTTTGCGGCATCATACTCAGCATTTTCCGACAAATCCCCGTGAGCCCTGGCTTCTGCTATTTTAGCTGCGATATCTTTTCTCCCATTGGTTTTCATTTCCTGCAGCTCTTTCTCAAGCTCAACAAGTCTTTCTTTAGTTAAATAAACAAAATTTGCTTCAGACATAATTACTTACTCTAGTTTGTTAATAGAGATTTAAAAAAAATTGCCACCGCATTTCAGCAGTGGCATAATAAAATTAAAAAATTTACCCTACTATGTCAAGAAATTTAAATGTTGAAATCTTGTTTTTCTTGACTAATAATATAAGTGATAGTGTTAACTAATTTTTCAATTCAATCGAATACTTTAAGCTAATTTCAATCTTATATTCTAGTTAGGAAAGATGATAAAACAGAAACAAGAATAATTGAAATTATTATCACAGCAGTTAATGAAATTACTTCAAGTCTCTTTTTAAATTTCTTTGACTCGATTAATTTGCTTTTTTCAGCTCGAGATCTGTAATCACCTTGTTTAATTTCCCAATAATTAGGTTTTGGGAGAGCAGAACTTTTTTGGACCATTTTCGTATCACCTTTAAGAGTAAGTAACTTTAAATTTTTGACCGGAATGTTAATTTCATAACTATTTTTTACATACCACCAGTCAAATGGTAAATCTATTACAGCAATTAGTTTTTCTTCTTCTGTAAATGGAGTATACTCATTTTCAGAATTTTTCGGAACAACATTTAACATTTCAATACCTCGGATTTTTTATAGTCTCAATAAACAAAATTAAATATTTGATTTATAAGAATATATTAAAGGTATTATGATGCATAATATTTTCCACTGTTAAATTAAAATTGCATCTTATAAATACGATTAATATTATAATACTTTGATTACAAATATAATCTTTTTACGAGATTCTTTTTAAACCGAAGTTACAAAAAACACTATTTTAATTATCGAAGAAATAAATAATAAGTTTAGTGCCATAAAAGAAATTTTATTTTTATGTCTTAAATGTTTAATTTTTAGAGTGTATTTGCATATAAACGAAGGTAAGAATGAATAAAAAAGTAATTATTACCGGTGCATCCGGACTGATTGGCCTAAATCTCTGTAAAGAATTAATTAAAAGAGGAGACGAAATAACGATTTTTACAAGGAATCCATCAAAGGTGAAAAAAGAGATTTCGGGAGCTAAAAATTATGTTAATTGGAATTACAATAAATTAGAATCATGGCAAAATTTCTTGGAAAATACAGATGCCGTTATTCACTTAGCTGGTGCAAATATTTCCGGTAAAAGATGGACAAAAAAATACAAAAATGAGATATTAGAAAGCAGAATTATAAGCACAAAAAATTTAATAAAAGCTTTGGCGGAATCCACTAATAAACCTGAATGTTTTATAATTTCTTCCGCAGTTGGCTTTTACGGAGATGCCGGTGATAAAATTTTAACAGAAGAATCGCAGTTTGGAAGTGATTTTTTATCTGAAGTCTGCAAGCAATGGGAAAATGCTTCAAAAGGAGTTGATGATTTAGGAATAAGACGTGTAAATATTCGAACCGGAATTGTCCTTAGCACTAATGCAGGAGCATTAAAAAAAATGCTTCTACCTTTCAAATTATTTGCTGGTGGTCCGTTGGGAAATGGAAAACAATGGTTCCCCTGGATTCATATTGATGATATTATTAGAATTTATATTAATGCTTTGGATGATACATCATTTAAGGGAGCAATAAATGCTGCCGCTCCAGGAGTAGTCTCTATGAAAGAGTTCTCGAAAAAATTAGGCAATGCATTACATAGACCCTCAATTTTTAGTGTTCCAAGATTTTTATTAAGTTTAGTTATTGGCGAAGCAGCTGATTCAGTCCTTGCCAGTCAAAGAGTAATACCTAAAAAATTATTAGACAGCGGGTTTAAATTCAAATATGAAAATATAAAGGATGCTTTAACTAACCTATTAAAATAAAAAAGGCTTGATTTCACAAGCCTTTTAATCCAGTTAATTATTATTTCTAATTAATATCTGTAATAATCAGGTTTGAAAGGACCTTCAACAGTAACTCCAATATATTCAGCCTGCTTTTGAGTTAGTGTTTCCAATTCACACCCAAGTTTAGCTAAATGAAGCTTAGCTACTTTTTCATCCAAATGTTTCGGCAAAACATAGACTTTGTTTTCGTACTTTCCCTGGTTTGTCCAAAGTTCAATTTGTGCCAGGGTTTGATTTGTAAATGAATTAGACATTACAAATGAAGGATGCCCGGTTGCACATCCAAGATTTACCAATCTTCCTTCAGCTAAAACAATAATATCTTTTCCATCAATAGTATATTTATCAACCTGAGGTTTAATTGTATCCTTTGTACTGCCATAATTTTTATTCAGCCAAGCCATATCTATTTCATTATCAAAATGACCGATGTTACAAACAACTGCATTGTGTTTCATTTTTTTAAAATGCTTTTCAAGAATAATATCAGTATTACCTGTTGCAGTTACTATAATATCAGCTTCCGGTACAGCATGCTCAAGTGTCTTTACTTGAAATCCACTCATAGCGGCCTGTAAAGCACATATAGGATCAATCTCAGTTACTATTACTCTAACACCTGCATGCGACAAAGATTCTGCAGAACCTTTACCTACATCTCCATAACCGCAAACGACAGCAACTTTACCAGCGAGCATTAAATCTGTTGCTCTTCTAATTGCATCTACTAGCGACTCACGGCAGCCGTATTTATTATCAAATTTGGATTTTGTTACTGAATCATTAACATTAAATGCAGGAATCGGTAAAGTTCCTTTGTTCATTCTATCATACAATCTATGAACTCCCGTTGTAGTTTCTTCAGAAATTCCTTTGATGCCTGAAACTAATTCAGGATATTTATCTAAAATTGTACTGGTTAGATCACCACCATCATCAAGTATCATGGTTAATGGTTTTTTATCATCACTAAAAAATAAAGTTTGGTCAATACACCATTCATATTCTTCTAGTGTTTCACCTTTCCATGCAAATACAGGAATTCCGGCAGCAGCTATTGCAGCAGCAGCATGATCTTGGGTTGAAAAAATATTGCAGGATGACCATCTAACATCAGCACCTAATTCAACGAGAGTTTCAATTAATACTGCAGTTTGTATAGTCATATGAAGGCATCCGGCAATCCTAGCTCCTTTTAAAGGTTTTTGTTTCCCGTATTCTTCTCTAAGCGCCATCAATCCCGGCATTTCAGCTTCTGCTAATTTAATTTCTTTTCTGCCCCAATCTGCAAGTGAAATATCTTTAACTTTATAATCAACTTTTTTATCCAATACTTGACTCATTTTTCTTCCTTTTATAATTAATAAAATTTTTATGCATATTTCTT
>JBJKQE010000181.1:0-9425 GCA_046705645.1 Ignavibacteriaceae bacterium
AACTGTCGCTTATAAAATTATTAAAATTCTCATTTGAAGATGAAACTTCTATCGAATTATTAAAGTCGATGAATCTTAATAAATCAATTTCGAAAGTTTTATCACTATCGTTATTTTGAAAGGAAAATATCAAATCGTTTGCTTTAATAAAAACAGGAATATTATCCGTTGCCATCAGTTTACTGTTGCAATAAAAATCAACTTTATGTTCGGTAAACGAAAATTTAACCGCAATATGATACCATGAATTCCTGCCGATAAAACTAGGATCTAAATTGTTTATATTTTCATTTCCTTTACTTACAAGCAGCATTTGATAATTGTTAGTGGATAAATTGTACTGGAAATCAGGATAATTTTTTGATGATATTTGTAAAAACGAAATCTGCGAATTGTTTGATTTAATCCAGAATTCAGTCAAAAGATTTTCAGCTTGTATTTTCTGCAGCAAAAAACTTAGGGATGAACCGTTTTCAAATAGGATTGATTTTCCCGCACTTTTCTGAGGCTGATAGAATTGAAGATCGGCAGTTATATAATTTTTTTCAAAATTATCATTCCCTCCGGAATTTAACAAACCTAGAACCTGACCGCTGTCTTTAAATACTCCGTAAAATTTAACATCGGATCTTAACACAGATTCCGAATTGAAATTCATTAATAACTGGAAATATGTACCGGCTGAAAATGCGGAATCATTCAAATTTATAATTGTTCGATAAACCGGGCCAGTAAATTCTTTTAATGTTGATAAGGAATAGCTTAAAGACTCATTTTTGTATAACGATTTTAATTCAATTTTTTTAATTGAAATTTTTTCACCCGGGATAATGTATAATACTAATTGATCTGCCGAAGGGAATACAGATGAAGTAATAAGGGAAATATCAAAGGAGGAATTAACAGGTATATTTTCCGGATATACCAGTTTATATTTATCCGTTCCGTTTTTAGCATAACAAACGGTTAAAGAAAAAAAAACAAACCAGATGCAGATTGTTTTAAGCATGTAATTTGAAATTAAGAACTAAAAATCAAAATTTCAATTATTTATAGCTTCGGAGGAACTCAATTCTATCTTGAAGCTGATTTACGGGAAATAACAGTTTATCTTTCCCGTAGATTGCATCTTCCCTGTTAGTAAATGCCAATTCGTAGTCTTTACTCATTACAATTGCTTCTTCGGGGCAAACTTCTTCACAAAATCCGCAAAAAATGCATCTTAACATATTTATTTCAAACTTTTCCGGATACCTTTCTTTCTGACGGTCGGTTTCGCCTGCCTGAACTTCTATAGCTAAAGCCGGGCAAACCCTTGAACAAAGTCCGCAAGCCACACATCTTTCTTCACCATTTTCTTCCTGAACCAAAACAGGTCTTCCCCTATAAGATGCAGGCGGAATAAATTTTTCTTCAGGATATTTCATAGTAAACTTTGGCTTAAGCATATTTTTCATTGTAAGCGAAAGTCCCTTTAAAATTTCAGGTATATATATTTTTTCCCAAAATGTTAAATCTTTTTCTCTTTTCTTAACGGCCATCTATTCTCCAAAAATAAAACTTCATATTAACTTTTTCTTCCCCTCCTCAAAACATCATATCTAAATTTTAAAAACCATTACCAAAAAAGCAACCCATACTAAATTTATAAGTGAAAGCGGGAACATTACTTTCCAGCCAAGGTTCATTAGCTGATCATATCGGAATCTCGGTATGCTCCATCTTACCCAAATAAAAAAGAACAACAAAACAGCAACTTTAACTAAAAAAGTTAAGACGGAAATTATTGCAAACAGTGTAGCCGATAAACCGAATGTTTCGAGATAGGGAAACTGCCATCCTCCTAAATATAATGTAACTATCATAGCACTGGCAATAATCATATTGGCATATTCTGCTAGAAAAAATCCCGCAAATTTCATACTGCTGTATTCTGTATGAAATCCGCCGACAAGTTCGGGTTCGGCTTCGGGTAAATCAAAGGGAAGCCTGTTGGTTTCTGCAAATGCGGAAACGACGAAAGTAATAAATCCTATAGGTTGTATAATTGCATTCCACATCCAGCCTGACTGCGCCTGAACTATCGCTTCCGGTCTTAATGATTCTGCAATTAATAATACTCCCGCTACAGAAAATCCCATAGATATTTCATATGATATCATTTGAGCGGAAGAACGAATACCACCTAATAAGGAATATTTACTTCCGGAAGACCATCCCGCAAATGTAATTGCATACACTCCTAATGAAGTTAAAGCAAGGACATAAAGTATTCCCATGTTAACATCCGCTACTACCAGAGGGATGTTAAAACCAAAAATAGTAACATTCGGACCAAATGGAATTACCGCATACGTGGTGAAAGCGACAAATAATGCTGTAATTGGGGCTAAAGTATGAATTGGTTTATTTGCAACATCGGGAACAATATCTTCTTTTAATAAAAGCTTTAACACATCGGCAAACGGCTGAAGTACGCCTTCCCACCCAACGCGGTTCGGCCCTAATCTATTTTGAGCCCATGCACTTATTCTTCTCTCAAAATAAACAAGGTAAGAAACCGTGAGAAGCATAATCGTAAAAACGATTACAATTTTAACAAGACTAAAAATAATTATTTCCCAAATATTCATAATCAGATAAGCTCCATTTATGCACTAACTGTTTTTTCGTTCGGCTGTAATTTTGATTGTGCGCCCAGTTCGCCAATCTTATCATAATCCAAACCGCCAAAAACTGAAACTGTTTTAGAAATTTCTGAAAAAACTTCTTCAGCTAAATTAAATTTCATCTTTGTTCCCATCGTTTCGGTTAACCGGCTTAAAATTTTCCAAGAAGATACGGCATCATATTTATGTCCTTGAGCCCATCTATCATATTTAGAACCAAATTTATCCAAACGGCTCATGGACATTCCATCCATTGCTCTATCCATTTCAACCGTAGCAACCGAAGGTTTTATTCTTTGCACTCTTCCTTGAAAATTGACTATTGTTCCGTTCTTTTCTGCATAGGTTGCAGCCGGAAATACAATATCGGCTAGAGTAGTAGTTTTGTTAAAGTTGGATGCATGTACAATCAATAAATCAAGCTTGGATAAAATTTCTTCAAGGCCCGGATCTGCAGTCAATAAATCATCTTCCAGAACATAAAGCGCTTTAATTTTATTTTCTTTTATTCCCTTAATTATATTATCAAAACCTGAAATATTTCCCTGCTTATTAAATATTGCTTCAGCACCTGACGAATTCGGAGTAACATCTTCTTTTCTCAAAATCTCATCACCGAAAGCATGATTATAATGCCTCATAAAACCGATATTTTTTGAACCGAAAACAGAACCGGCAAATTTTAAAAGCAGATAGTTATCTTCAAGAGTAGTAAACGCTGAACCAATAAATGCAACTTCATTTTTATTAAATGATTTAAGTTCTTTTGAAGCGGCAGAAAAAGCCTCTTCCCATGTAACTTCCTTCAAAGAACCCTCGCGCCTAATTCTTGGTCCATCCACCCTATTATCTGCATTAATGAATTTAAATGTATTTAACCTGCCGTGGTCGCACATCCAGAAATTATTTACTTCATTGTTTTGACGCGGAGTAATTCTTAAAACTTCATTATTTCTTACCCACAACTCGATATTACAGCCCCTTGAACATCCCTGGCAAACGGTTTTATTTGCCGACATGTCCCAGACTCTTGCTTTAAACCTGAAATCCCTGCTGGTTAAGGCACCGACCGGGCAAATATCAACAACATTCATAGAATAAGGATTATCCAGCTCTTCTCCGGGGAAAGTTACAATAGTAACTCTATCACCTCTTTTAACAAAAGTTAATTCCGGATCTTTTGCAATTTCATCACAAAATCTTATACAGCGCGAACATGAAATACATCTATCGCCGTCAAACATTACGTTTGGTCCTAACGGAACTCTTTTATCCTTATGATTTTTTTCTTCTACAAAACGACTTTCACCTGTACTATGAGAGTAAGCATAATCCTGCAGCTTGCATTCCCCGGCTTCGTCACATATTGGGCAATCGAGCGGATGATTAATTAATAAAAATTCCATAACCGCATTTCTTGCACCCAAAGCTTTTTCAGAAGCGGAATGAACTACCATTCCGTCGGCTGCAATTGTTGAACAAGCAATTACGAGTTTCGGAATTTTTTCTACTTCAACCAAACAAACACGACAGTTTCCCGAAACGGACAAACTTTCGTGCCAGCAGAAATGCGGTATTATTATTCCGTTATCCTTTGCGGCCTGAATTATCGTCTGGCCCTGCTTAAACTCAATTTCCTTTCCATCTAAAACTAATTTCGGCATAACGTTTCCTTAATGACGTTCTAATAAAGAAGAAAAAACAAATGGTGACCAAAAAGTAAAATCAAATTTAAAATCAGTGTTAATCTGTTTTTATCTGTGTTATCAGCGTTCTATTTTTCAAAAGAAATTACTTTTTGGTCTACTGTACTTTTTATCTTATTTCAATACTGATTCGACTGTATGATAATCGAAATTAAATGCATCTGCAACACCTTTATAAGTAATTTTTCCAGCAATCATATTTAATCCCAACTTTATTTCGGGATTGGTTTTAATTGCGGCGGCATAACCTTTATTTGCAATTTCAACAGCATAAGGCAAAGTTGCATTTGTAAGAGCTAAAGTAGAAGTATGCGGTACGGCACCTGGCATATTGGCAACACAATAATGAAGCACGCCATCTACAACATAAGTCGGATTTTCATGAGTAGTCGGCTTGCAAGTTTCAATACATCCGCCTTGATCTACAGATACGTCAACAATTACAGATCCTTCTTTCATCAAGCTCAACATTTCTCTTGTAACTAATTTAGGAGCTTTTGTTCCCGGAATTAAAACAGCTCCGATTACCAGATCGGCCTTCGGCAAACCTGCCCTAATATAATATTCATTCGACATCATTGTTGTGACATTCTTCGGCATCACATCGTCAAGATATCTTAATCTGAAAAGATTATTATCATAAATTGTAACCTTTGCACCAAAACCGGCAGCAATTTTTGCTGCGTTAGTTCCGACAATACCACCACCGAGGACCATAACTTCTGCCGGACCTGTTCCGGGAACTCCGCCTAATAAAATGCCTCTTCCTCCCATCGCCTTTTCAAGATACTTAGCACCTTCCTGCGGAGCCATTCTTCCTGCTACTTCACTCATCGGAATTAATAAAGGTAATGACCTGTCGGCCTTTTGAACAGTTTCATAAGCAATACAAATACTTTTTGATTTTATCATTGCTTCGGTTAATTCTTTGCTTGCTGCAAAATGAAAATAAGTAAATAAAATCTGATCTTCTCTAATTAATTTATATTCCGGGGCAATTGGTTCTTTTACTTTCATTATCATTTCAGCCTTAGCATAAACTTCTTTTGCAGTAGGAATAATTTCAGCACCGACTGCTTTATAATGATCATCTGTAAAACCGCTGCCTGCGCCTGCGTTGGTTTCAACAATAACTTTATGACCATTTTGAATAAGAGTTGAAGCACCTACGGGTAGTAGTGCAACTCTATTTTCGTTTGTTTTTATTTCTTTTGGAACTCCAATTAACATATATTACCTCTTTTTCTACTCAGCCTGTCTGCTACAAAGCAGGCTATGCAGCTGATTTTAGTAGTGCATTTTTTGATTTTATTATTAATTTGACGAAAGTGTTTTCATCAAGTAATTCATTTGCCGTTTCAAGTATGTTTTCTCTTGTTACGGCATCAATACTTTTTATCACTTCATCTGTTGTTTGAATTCTATTATAATTCAATTCTGATTGAGCCATTCTTGTCATTCTATTCGAAGTACTTTCAAGGCTCAATAATAAACTTCCTTTTATAGACTCTTTTGCCTTACTTAATTCTCTCCCGGAAATTTTTACTTCTCTTAATTTCTTAAATTCTTTGGATACAAGGTTCAAAGCTCTTTCAATCATTTTTTCATTTGTCGAGAAATAAACCCCGGAAGCAGATGTATCGTAAAACGAATTTAGGAAAGAATTAATTTGATATGCAATTCCGTTTTTTTCTCTTACTGATTGAAATAACCTTGAGCTGCTGCCTTCTCCCAATATTTGGGAAAGTACTAAAGCCTTTGTCCGTTCACGATCTTTGTATCCGTAAGTTGATCTTCCGATTATCGCATGAATCTGCTGAATTTCTTTCTCGATAAATTCCAATCTGGTTAAAGTTGGAGTTGAAGAAAAGTATTTCCTTCTTACCGTAGAATTACCAAGATTTTTTTTCATATACTTATCGGCAAGTTTGAGAAGCTTTTCATGTTCCACAGCACCGGAAGCAGCTATTATAAGTCTGTTATATCCATATTTTTCTTTAACAAAGTTGAATAAATCGAGCTGTGAAAATTTGCGGAGATTATTTTCAGTACCTATTATAGGAAGACTTAAGCTGTTTCCCGAGAATATAATTTCTTCAAATTTATCGAATATCAATTCTTCAGGATTATCTTCAATATCATACAGCTCATCGATTACAACTCCGGATTCTTTTTTAATTTCACTTGGTTTAAATGTGGGCTGCTGGATCATATCCGACAGAACATCAAAAGTTTTTTCAAGATGACTGCTTAAACCTCGTCCATAATAGCACGTGTGTTCTTTGGAAG
Source organism: Ignavibacteriaceae bacterium (assembly GCA_046705645.1). Lineage (GTDB taxonomy): Bacteria > Bacteroidota > Ignavibacteria > Ignavibacteriales > Ignavibacteriaceae > FEN-1297. Next base: position 6,665 of record JBJKQE010000181.1, read on the forward strand.
TAAATGCATTTAAATATCCGCCGAAAGATTCTATGTCGATTGCAATTTTTTTCGCAGAGCGGGATTTTGTTCCTTTGAAAAGCATATGCTCAATAAAATGAGTTATTCCGTTATTTTTAAGATTTTCGTCACGTGATCCAACATTAAACCAAAAACCCAGAGAGAAAGATTTCACATAAGGGATCGTCTCTGAAATAATTTTGATTCCGTTCGGAAGGACTGTCTTTTTATACTGGTTCAATTCTGTAATTTCTTCTTATAATAACGAAAAATGCGAGTTCAAATATAGAGAAAGAGAGGTATGTAGTCAAGAAAGTTGGTTGAGACAAAAATGCGAAAATGTGCCGAATTTCTTGAATTTTATACAAATTGTGATACAATATTTTGTAAATAAATACATATTGAAAATGTTTCTTTTTGATCCTTAAAAAACAGCTTATCAACCTAAGAAATATAAATGACTTAAATGAGAAAATGATTTGAATTAATTGAAATCAAATTTCGCTAAATTTAAACTAACTGATAAGTTTGATTAAATAAAATGTCAGCCTTCAGCTGAGATTAATTTTTTTAGTTATAAATAAAACTAAATTTTTTATAAAATTATTTCTAACTTAATTTTTACTATTTCAACAAGACGAACTTCTTTGTTGCAATATAATTCCCTGCTTTTAACCGGTAAAAATATATTCCGCTCGCAAGTTTAGAACCGTTGAATTCTACTTCATAATTTCCGGGTTTCTGGTTTTTATTTACAAGCGTTGAAATTTCTCGCCCCAGTATGTCGTAAACTTTTAATGTTACTAACCCACCCCTCACCCCTCCCGGGAGGGGACTAAGTTCTGATGGAATTGAATATTTTATTATTGTAGTTGGATTAAAAGGATTCGGGTAATTTTGCGACAAGGTAAAAGTTTTATTGTTTAATTTATCTTCTTCAATTCCTGTGATAAATTTACTATAATAAAAATGATTAATTCCGGAGTAAGATGGCAATGTAATGCTATTTCCATAAGAATCAATAAACGTCCCTTTATTTGCTAGATAGCCACTGAAAACGGTATGTGTAATTACCATCGAATCAAGATTCCCGCCCTGATTATAATGAAACCAAGTAAATTGGCCCATCTGAATTATCCTACCATATTCATCATAATTGAAATTTATTTCTAGAGTATCGCTCCAAGTTGAATCGGATAGAAACGTATATAAGGCAATTTCGTCAGCTACTTTTCCTGATTCATCGAATTTTAGAAAATAATTATATTTATTTTTAATCTCCCCGGTATAAGAAGTTTGGATTAGACAATTAACGTTAGCGGATGAATCATAGTGATATGTAAACTGATCACCCAATGGGATGCCGTTAATAATGTTTTTTATAATTGTTAATCTGGAAAGTGAATCATATTCTCTGATTTCATAGGCTGTATCAGGTCCATTGAATGTCGTTTGAATCGAAGTTAGATTCCCCGCTGAATCATAACTATATTTATCAATGCTTGATACTACTCCTGCATTTGAAGTAGTTTTTGAGAGCAGCATCCTGTTATTATCATAGGAATAGTGAATTGTATAACCAGAAGGATTATCTATGCGCATACTCAGGCTGTCATCCCAGCCGGCGACAACCATCGAATCAATATTTCCTTTGTTATTGTAATAATAATCTCTGCAACCGGGTATATCTATCACCCTTTGATGTCCGTCCACCGTTACCAAAGCAGGGAGCTCTATGATATTAATATCTCTTGATAATTTTCCTACATGATTGTATTCGAATCTAAATATTTTATTATTTGAATTGGCGCTATCCAGGACGGATCCATCCTGAATAGGAAATACAGTGCTAATAGTACCTATGGAATTTCTATAGCCGAAAGTTTTCTGTTGTGAATAATTATAAGTACTTAATAATAGGCAAAATAAAAAAATTTTAATTACTTTGATCATTTAGTCCTCCATTTAATATTTACTACTTATACCGCATACATTATTGATTCAACGAAATTAGATATGCATGCAGATGCATCCGTCAAAGCCGGGATGTAACTACGTCCCGGTTTCCTATAAAACTCTTCAAAAGCGAACTATTTAAAAATATCTGCGGAATATCTGCGTTCTATTAAAAATCGTAATATCATCTCGGTTTTGCCCCAATTATGTCTTAGCGTAGTTACAATTTCCCCACCCTTTTATATCATAAATAATTTTACTTAGTAAAATGTAAAAATATTTTTGTTTAAATGCAGAAAAAATATTTCCTATTTTGATTTTTACTATTTTAACAAAACCAACTTTTTTGTTGAAATATAATTCCCTGCTTTCAACCGGTAAAAGTATATTCCGCTCGCAAGATTAGAGCCGTTGAACTCTACTTCATAATTTCCGGCTTTCTGGTTTTTATTTACAAGCGTTGCAACCTTTTTACCCAAAACATCATATACCATTATTTGTACGGACAAGTGGCGACTTGTCCCTACATTAGGAATTGAATATTTTATTTTTGTAGTTGGATTAAATGGATTCGGATAGTTCTGCATTAACTGAAAACTCATTTTACTGCTTTCCATTGTTCGAATATCTGTCGCGGAAGGCAATGGACTTCCTGCATTTACCCATGCAGTATATATAAAACAAGCTAATTTATAGGAAGCGCTTTTAAATAATTTTATAGTAAACGACCCGGTTAACTCCCAGAGTTTCTGATAATATTGACTACTGTTTGTATTACCAGCAAAAGTTTCTGCTTCTTTATCAG
>JBJKQE010000182.1:0-15166 GCA_046705645.1 Ignavibacteriaceae bacterium
GGTGATTTATCCGGTCCGAGAATTTTTATCTTATCAAACAACTTAAAGGTTACTCCGTAATTTGTAGAACAAAATTCTTTAATTTGTTCATTTGAACCCGGCTCTTGTGCACCGAAATCATTGCATGGAAATGCTAATATTTCAAAACCTTTATCTTTATATTTTTTATAAATTTCTTCCAGACCTTTGTACTGCGGAGTGTAACCGCATTCGCTGGCTACGTTTACAATTAGTAAAACTTTTCCGTTGTAATTTGATAACGGTACATTGTTATTTAAGGTATCTTTAACGGTTATATCATTTATTTTATCTTCCATGTTTTCACCGAATATTCTGAAAATTATTATCTCTTATTTAAAGTTATTGATTATAGAAATATTAATTAGACGCTTAAGCTTATTTTTTGGTTAAAAGTGATTTACCTCAACGAATAGGCAGACAATTAAAATCTCGGCAAGGAAACATTTCTTATTAAACCTTGAGATAAAAATTGATAATTTTTAATAAGTATATATTAGGTTAAAGCATTCAGTTTTCTAATCCATAAAAATGCAGGCACACTTAAAAATATATATAACAATGCAAAGATTGCATTTAAAGGATCACCGATAATATCACCTAGTAGAAAAACAAGTGAGCCGATTAAAAAGATTAAAGTTGTCCATGGATATCCCCAGGTTTTGAACGGTCTTTCTAGTTGAGGTTCCTTTTTCCTCAAAACAAAAAGCGCGGTAAATCCGGCAAAATAATTTGCTACGTAAAAGAATACGGAAATTGCGATTAAAATTTCGAATGTTCCTGAAACAATCAAAATAATAACAAAGATTGTACTCAATAATAATGCAGGTCTCGGAGCTCCGCTCTCACTGACCGCAGTAATCTTTTCAGTAAAATATTTATCACGTCCAAGTCCGTATAAGATTCTAGTTGCAATTAACAGAACTGCATTTAAAATACTTATAAGAGCTGCAATAGAAAGGGCGGTTATAATCTGTCCGCCTCTTGCTCCGAATAGGGCCACGGCAGCATCTGTAGCAGGTGCAACCGATTTGGCTAACTTTGAAACCGGAAGTACATAAAGCAAACCGGCATTGATAAGAAAATAAATTATTATAATTGTCAGAACTCCTCCTAAAGCGGAAAGAGGAAGGTTTTTCCCTGGATTTTTGTCTTCTTCCGTAAAGTAGACCGCACTGTACCATCCGTCGTATGTAAATATTATTGATTGCAAAGCTAATATGAATGCAAAAAATATGGCTGATAGGGAAGATGGGATCTTTGAAGTAGAAATTACTCCTTTTAAAATATTTCCTCCCCTGATGAAGCAGGCAGCAACTAAAGCTAAAAATCCCAATGCTTTTATCAAGCTTGTTATTTGTTGTGTCCCGCTGCCGGATTTTAATCCGATCCATTGAATAGCTGCAAAGGTTAAAAGGATAATGATTGCTATTGTTTTAATGTAAAAGGACAATTCGGGAAAGAGAACCGTAAAGAATTCTCCAATAGCAATTGCGATTGAAGCTAGTGAAGCGCATGTAGCAATCCAGTCGCTCCAGCCGATAACGAATCCGCCGTAATCGCCGAATGCTCTTCTTACAAAAACATACCAGCCCCCGGCTTTCGGTATCATTGTTCCGAGTTCAATAACTGAAATTGTACCGAGCAGAGCATAGATTCCGCCTATTATCCACGCAGAAATAATAAGCCACACGCTGCCTAATTGAGCAGCTACCATCCCCGGTGTTCGCAGAATTCCAACACCTATGGTCCCGCCGATTGTAACAGCTATTCCGAAACCTACACCTAGAATTTTTTTTAGATTAGATCCATCCGTCGGATCTTCAATTTTAACTGACATTGTGAGAGAAGTATTTTAATTTAATAATCGAATTGAACATAAATAAATAGTTTCATCAAATCAATTGGAGATACAAATAGATTCTTAATAAGTGTTAATATAATTGATACATAAATAATTATGATTTTTTTTCAATTAATCTTTATTTTTACACTCGAATGAAATTTTGGTAATCGCATTTACAATAATTGTTTTCAATTGTAAATGACGTACTGGAGTTTTTTGATCTGAATAATTGGTTATTTCTTATTTCGTTAAAAAAAGACGGGAGAATAATTCAGATTGTACAATCCGATAATTCATATCCACTATTCCTATTAAAAAAATTGGAGTTCAAATGAAACAATCCGATTTTAAATATCGCTGGTTTGTTGTTGGAGATATAAACGGCTTTTTCGGACTTATGTTCGATAATCTTACGGTATTATCTTTTCTGGCTGGTATTTTAATCTTCGTTTTTAAGTATCCTGCTGATATAGTTTATGGCAGAATGTTTCCTGGAACTGCGCTTGGTGTGCTGTTCGGTGACCTTGTTTATACGTGGATGGCATTCCGGCTGGCTAAGAGGACTAACAATCCGAAAGTAACTGCCATGCCTTTGGGTCTCGATACTCCCTCAACAATCGGTATCGTACTTACTGTTTTAGGTCCGGCATTTATGTATTTAAAACAGCAGGGAATGGCAGTTGAAGATGCTGCTATGATGACATGGTACATAGGAATGGCGACAATGATAATTATAGGAGTAGTAAAAGTAATCTTCTCTTTTATCGGAGAATGGGTTCAGAAAATTGTACCGCAAGCCGGGCTTTTAGGAAGTCTTGCCGGCATTGGTTTAGCTTTAATTGGTTTTGTACCATTGCTGGATATATTCGGTTTACCTGTAATCGGTATGATTTCGCTCGGATTAATACTTTACACGCTTGTTGCTAAAATTAATTTGCCTAAAAATTTTCCCGGAGTATTTGCCGCAGTTTTTATCGGGTCAGTAGTTTATTATATTTTGGGTCCATTAGGACTGCTGGGGACAAGCTTTACCGCGCCTTCTATGCAGCTTCATCTTGGAGCACCTATACCTACTTTAGGTTTTGTTCACGGTTTTGTGGGGGCATTAAAATATTTGCCTATAGCTTTACCCTTTGCAATTCTTACTATTGTCGGCGGTATAAATGTTACTGAAAGTGCTAAAGTAGCTGGTGATGATTTCAATACAAAAAATATTCTTTTAACCGAAGCTGTATCAACTTTAATTGCGGGATTGTGCGGCGGGGTTGCACAAACCACTCCTTATATCGGTCAGCCGGCGTATAAAGCAATGGGCAGCCGTGCAGGCTATACATTGCTAACCGGCTTGTTTATCGGACTCGGAGGAATTTTAGGATACGTCTCCTTTTTTGTTGAGCTCATACCAAGAGCAGTTCTTGCACCGATACTTATTTTTGTTGCATTGGATATTACAGTACAGGCATTTAAAGCCGTACCGCCTGCTCATACAACAGCAGTTGCATTTTCACTTTTCCCAAATATTGCCAGGCTTGTTCAAATAGAATTAAGCAATACTGATTTTGTCCCGCTGGCGAATTTTAATAAGATGCTTACACTTCCAGGAAAAGCTCTGCCGCAGCTCTTGGTAATTGTAGCTTTAGGCAACGGATTTATACTGACTGCAATGCTTTGGGGAGCCTTTGCAGCAAAGCTGATTGATCGAAAGCTGAAACAGGCAACTGTTTATCTTGTAATTATGGCGGTGCTTACGTTTTTCGGAATAATTCATTCTGCCATTCCGGATGGAAATATGTATTTACCATGGCAGTTACAAGGAATACTTCAGCAGATTCCTTATCAATTTTCAGTAGCTTATCTGGTGCTTGCTGGAATGTTATTCTTTTTATCTTATACTAAGAAAAGTAATGAAACTCAGGGAGTGCTGGAATAATTATCAAGACACCCAATGTTTTAGAAACATTTGGTGTCTAAAGTACATTGGGTGTCTAACAATTTATTCGGCAAATGCTTTGAACTGTTCAAACATTGCAAGAGCGGCGTCAAATGCAAAGCGCGTTCTAATAAGATATGATTCATCTCTTTGAGGTAACGGAATTTCATCTTCCCATTCCATATTGGAGTTTAACACTTTATTTGTCTGTACATCTTCTATTGCCCAGGCGCCTACCCCGTCTTTTCTGGATTTCATAGTTAGGAAAATCATTCCGTTTAATTGAAATTTTACGGCCTGATCAAACCATTTTATTTTTTCTTCATTGCTCAACATATAAATAGAAATTTTTCTTTTATTATCGAAAGATTTGTAATTTTTTTTATAGGCGGCAAAAATAATTTCTTACCGGTGAGATTAAATAAAACATTTGAATGATTTTAATAATGAAATAATAGAGTCTCAATTACACCCTATTATTTCAAATAAAAGTATTTGTCCGATTTTAGTCCGCCAGGTCTTAGCCGACAGGCTAATATCAGTTCAATAGGTTAAGTCCGGGGAGATCAATCGGAGGGAAAATTTATTTTAATAAAAAAATGTTCGAATCTTAATCATATATGCTTTATTTTCAATCCAGGTATCGAGCATCAATTATCGAGAAACGAGAATCAAATATCAAATATTCGATTCCCGCAACTCAAATAAATCTTTAACAATTTAAGATCAAAATAACTAACTCATTAATGCTGCAATTGATGCTGTATTAACGATATCATCCACGCTGCAGCCGCGGCTTAAATCGAAGAACGGTTTCTTTAATCCTTGAATAATAGGCCCTATTGCTTCGCCTTTACCCAATCTTTGTGCAATTTTATAGCCTATATTACCGGCATCAAGGTCCGGGAAGATTAAAACATTTGCTCTGCCCGCTACTTCGCTTCCTGGAGCTTTTCTCTTTCCAACCGAATCCACAATAGCTGCATCAAACTGCAATTCGCCGTCTATTAAAAGATCGGGGCGCTTGCTTTTTACCGTATTAAGTGCACTTCGGACTTTATCAACCATTTCATGCTCTGCACTTCCTTTGGTAGAAAACGACAACATTGCTATGTATGGTTTTTCTCCTGTTAATTTTTCATGATTTACTGCAGTTGAGATTGCTATATCAGCTAATTGAGAAGCATCCGGGTTCGGAACAACTGCGCAATCAGCAAATGTGTAAGTTTTTTCCGGGAACACCATTAAGAAGAAACTTGAAACTATAGATATGCCTTCGGGCATTCCTATGCATTGAATTCCGGCACGCAGTACATCGGCAGTAGCGGCAGTTGAACCAGATACGCTTCCGTCAGCCATTCCTTCATTAACCATCATTGCGCCGAAGAACAGATCTTTTTGAACAGTTTCCTTGGCATTTTCAATACTAATTCCTTTTTTTCTTCTTAAATTAAAATAGATATTTGTGAAGTCGCTTAATTTATCTGACCTTACGGGATCAATTATTCTAACTCCGTTTAAATTAACTTTAAGAGAGGAGGCACTGTTTCTTATTTTATCTTCATTACCTAGTGTAATTACGGATACGATTTTTTCTTTTGCTAATATCTCTGCAGCTTTTAATACTCGTTCATCATGAGATTCCGGCAGGACAATTGTTTTTTTCTTTTTTGATGCTTTTTCTTTAATACTGTCTAAGAATGAGTTTCCCATTATTATTTCCTATAAATAAATTTAATTTATATTATAAAATTAAGAAATTTGGAGAAGATTTATTTATTGGCAAGAAAATTATTTTTGCATTTATAAAAGGTTATTTATTGTTAAAAGTCTAATTTTGTGTGCGGGGAGGTATAAGCAGTATGACTAATTGAATAATTAAAAAGAAAATTACTTGAAATTTTTGCTGATTAGTTTATTTTTCCATATTATTTGGTTATAATTTAAAGACTTATAATACCTGAAATATGTTAGGGAGCCTATCATTTTACGTTGATTATTGATGATAAAACCCATAAATTCACAATCTTAATTTTATTATGATAGCTGAAAATTTACAAAGTGTTAAAGAAAAAATAAGAAGGAAATGCTTAGAAGTTAATCGTGATCCTTCCGGCGTAAGATTAATAGCTGTTTCAAAAAATTTTGGAATTGAAGAAATTAATGAAGCATTCAAAAATGGAATTAAAGACTTCGGCGAAAACAGAGCTCAAGAGCTGGATATTAAATTTGAAAAGCTGGAAGAAAAAGTAACTTGGCATTTTATAGGAAGTTTGCAAAGAAATAAAGTCCGGTTCGTTGTTAATTCCGCAGAATATATTCACTCTGTAGATTCTCTTTTATTAGCTTCCGAAATTAATAAATACGCTGTTAAAAAAAATAAAATTCAAAAAATTCTTTTACAGGTTAAAACTTCTTTTGAGGAGACGAAATCGGGTTTAACCGATTACAGTGAAATAAAAGATTTGGCTTTTTATTGTGAAGATTTTAAAAATTTGGATCTTATAGGTCTAATGACGATTGCACCTTTAACTGATGATGAAAATTTAATCAGAAAGAGTTTCAGCCGGTTGCGAAAAATTAAGGAGCGCTTAAATTCCGAAAGTCTGAGAATTAAAGAATTGTCCATGGGGATGACATCCGATTTTGAAATTGCTATTGAAGAAGGCGCTACCATGTTGAGAATTGGCTCGGCAATATTTGGTGAAAGAGATTATTCAAAAAATTGGAAGGAGAACCTATGAAGGTTTCCCCCATTAGTATAAAAAAGCAGGAGTTCAATAAAAGTCTTAGAGGCTATGATAAAGACGAAGTTCAGGCTTTTCTTGAAAAACTTGCCGATGAGTTTGAATCGCTTCAGAAAGAAAACGATTCTTTGAAAAAGGAGCTAGAAGATGCAACTGCAAATCTGTCCGAATTCAGAAGAATTGAAAAAAATCTTCAGGATACTTTGCTTAGAGCTCAGGAATCTTCCACAAAGTCTATTGAGTCTACAAAGAAGCAGGCAAACCTAATTGTTAAAGAAGCAGAAATTAAAGCTTCACAGATTTTAGATAAAGCAAGGGAAAATGCAAATGAAATTAGAAACGCGGTTATTAACTTAAGAGAAGAAAGAGATTTGATCGTTGCTAATTTAAAATCAATAATTAATTCTCAGGCTCATTTATTGGAAATGAAAGTGGAAGATGCCGGCGAAGAAATTGTTTCAGCCAAGAAGGTAGAGCAGGCAAAAAAAATTGATATAAATGTTGATGATATTGTAAACAAACTTTTGTAATCCAGATGAATGATTTAATTACAAAGATAAATGAAACTCTGAAAGTTATTAAAGAAAAAACCAAAGATGATTATCCGGTAGGAATTATTCTCGGTACCGGATTGGGAGGTTTGGTAAAAGATATTAAAATTGAGCATGAAATAGAATATGCAGATTTACCGCATTTCCCGTTATCAACAGTTGAATCGCATAAAGGCAGGTTGATTTTCGGATCAATAGGAAATAAAAAAGTAGTTGCAATGCAGGGACGCTTTCATTTTTATGAAGGATATACTATGCAGCAGATTACTTATCCTGTAAGAGTAATGAAATTCCTTGGTGTAAAAACATTGCTTGTTTCTAATGCCTGCGGCGGAATGAACCCGCTTTTTTCCAGAGGCGACATAATGCTTATGGTTGATCATATTAATTTACTTGGAGACAACCCGTTAATCGGCAAAAATGAAGACCAATTAGGTCCTAGGTTTCCTGATATGAGCGAACCTTATGATCATGAATTATTGAAAATTGCAGAAGACGTAGCCCTCAATAATAAGATAAGAGTCCAAAAGGGAGTGTATGTGGCTGTTCCCGGTCCGAATCTTGAGACTAAAGCTGAGTACAGATTTTTAAGAGCTACCGGTGCAGACGTTGTTGGTATGTCGACAATTCCGGAAAATATAGTTGCAAATCATATGGGTATGAAAGTTCTAGGAATTAGTATAATAACCGATGAATGTTTTCCCGATTCGCTTAAACCGGCAAAGGTTGAAGAGATTATTGCTACTGCAATGGCCACCGAACCCAAAATGACATTAATTATGAAAGAAGTCATTAAGAGGATATAATGGAAAAGAGATCAATGCTTTATTATTTAACACCCGGATTGTTGGGAGTGTTAATGTTTGCTTCAAACTTTCTTAATACAAGTCTTTTCAGGTTTGGAGATAATAATTTTGCAGTTTGGTTTGTCCTTTCGGTTCTTTGTTTTGCGTGCGGATGGTTTATTAACAAAACCTTAGGCTGGAGGTTGGGAGGCAAGGTAGTTTTTGCAATGATTATTGCAGTTACCATTATAAGTGTCTTAATGATTTCGTTTTTCAGGGATTATTTCTCAGCAAACGAGTTATTAACGGAAAATTTAATACTATACAGCTTAAGAGATATTACACTCGGCGCTATGGCTTTCTTCGGAATGGCAGTTGTAGAAATTTTAACTACCCAAAAAGAATCTACGGTTATTAAAGAAAAGCTTAAAACGTATGAAGACCTGGTTAGAGACGCTAAGAAGGAAGCTGAACTTGAGCTTAAAGAAGCTAGGATAAATGCACAAAAAATAATAAATGAAGCAGAATTAACTGCCAAAAATACAATTCTTAAAAAAGAAAGAATTGAAAGAGAGTTAAAAGATTTTATTAATGCCGAAAAAGAACTTATTAAAAAATATGAAGAAATCGGATAAACTTATTTTCCGGTATACAGTCAACTATAAAATATTGTAGATAAATGTTCAAACAAAATTTAGAAAAAATAAATTATCCTGAAATTGAAGAAAAAATATTAAAGTTTTGGGAAGAAAATAAAATATTTGAGAAAAGTATTTCATCAAGGGATGAAAACAAACCTTTTACATTTTACGAAGGTCCGCCAACAGCAAACGGAAAACCCGGCATTCATCATGTAATGGCAAGAACGCTTAAAGATTTGGTCTGCCGATATAAAACACTTCAAGGTTTTAAAGTGGAAAGAAAAGCCGGATGGGATACTCATGGCCTTCCTGTAGAAATTGAGGTTGAAAAGAAGATCGGTATTAAGCATAAAAGCGAGGTACTGGAATACGGGGTTGAAAAATATAATCAAGCATGCAGGGATTCGGTTTTTACTTATTTAGACCTCTGGGAAAAAATGACAACCCGGATGGGCTACTGGATCAACCTTGACGAAGCCTATATAACTTTAAAAAATGATTATATCGAATCGGTATGGTGGGCTTTAAAAACTTTATTCGATAAAGGATTAATTTATAAAGATTATAAAATTGTTCCGCAGGATCCTAAATCCGAAACAGTTCTTTCTTCTCATGAACTCGCTTTGGGTTATCGTGAAACAAAAGACCCTTCCGTATATGTATTGTTCAAAATTAAAAATCAGGATGCATATTTCCTTGTATGGACGACTACTCCGTGGACATTAATATCGAATGTAGCCTTAGCTGTCGGACAAGATGTTGATTATGTTAAAATTAAACACAACGGAAAAAATATAATTCTTGCAAAGGAAAGATTATCGGTTATAGACGGTGAATATGAAATTGTCGAAGAGCTTAAGGGAAAAGATCTTGAGGGCTGGGAGTACCGGCAGCTATTCAATTATTTAATGGTTGATAAGAAAGCATTTTTTGTTACTCTCGGAGATTTTGTAAGTACGGAAGACGGTTCCGGGATTGTTCATATTGCGCCTGCTTTTGGTGCAGATGATTATGAGCTTTCCAAAAAGTATAATCTTCCCATGCTTCAGCCTGTAACCAGGGGTGGAGCTTTTACACCTGATATTACCGACTTTGCCGGTCAGTTTGTGAAAGATGCGGACAAGGGTATAATTCAAAAAATGAAAGAGGAAGGTACTCTTTATAGGAAAGAAACAATTACACACTCTTATCCTTTTAGCTGGCGTCATGAAGATGTTCCGGTTATTTATTATGCGCGCGAATCATGGTTTATCCGCACTACGTCAATTGCAGATCGAATGGTTGAATTAAATAAGACGATAAACTGGCAGCCGCCCGAAGTCGGTTCGGGAAGGTTCGGAAATTGGCTGGAAGAAAATAAAGACTGGGCTTTATCCAGAGATAGATTCTGGGCTACTCCTCTACCTATTTGGGTTAGTGAAGATGGAGATATGTTTGCAGTCGGCAGTATAGATGAATTAAAAGAAGGTTTCGTTGAAAAGGATGGGAAAAGGATTTCTGTAAAAGATGTTGAAAACATTGATCTTCATAAGCCGTTTGTAGATACAATTTTATTTGAAAGAAAAGGGAAGATATTTAAAAGAACTCCCGAATTAATTGATGTATGGTTTGATTCCGGTTCAATGCCGTTTGCTCAATATCATTATCCTTTTGAAAATAAAGAATGGTTTGAGAAACATTCTTTCCCGGCCGATTTTATCTGCGAAGGAATAGATCAGACAAGAGGATGGTTTTACACGCTCCACGCTATTGCAACAATGCTGTTTGATAATGTTGCTTTCAAAAATATAATTGTTAACGAGCTTATTCTTGATAAAAGCGGATTGAAGATGTCTAAGACCAGAGGCAATACTGTTGATCCGTTTGAACTTTTTGATAAATACGGTGCTGATGCAACAAGGTGGTATCTGGTTACAAACAGCCCTCCCTGGAGGCCTACTTTATTTGATCAGGAGGGATTGGTAGAAGTTCAGAGGAAATTCTTTGGTACATTATTAAATACCTATTCATTCTTTGCATTGTATGCTAACATCGACAAATTTAAGTTTTGGGAAAAATTAATTTCTTATAATAAAAGACCTGAAATTGACAGATGGATTATTTCCAAGCTTAATTCCCTCGTTAAAGATTATGAAGAATTGATGGATGCCTATGATGTAACAAAAGCGGCAAGAGCCGTATCCGATTTTACAATCGATCATCTTTCTAACTGGTATGTTAGAAGATGCAGAAGGCGATTCTGGAAATCCGAGATGAATGAAAATAAGCTTTCTGCTTATCAGACTTTATATGAATGTTTAATTACCGTATCAAAGTTAGCATCGCCGTTTGCTCCGTTTCTTTCCGAAGAGCTGTATCAAAATTTAAATTCCGTTACTACTAAAGAGAATTATGAGTCTGTTCATTTAAGCTTATACCCGAAAGTATTGTATCTTGAAAAAGAGCTTGAAGATAAAATGGACATTGCTCAAAAAGTTGTATATCTTACAAGATCAATGAGAGCAAAAAATAATTTGAAGGTTAGGCAGCCGCTTAGTAAAATTATGGTTGTAGTCGATAAATCCAAACGCGAGGCTCTCGGTAAGATGAAGGAAGTAATATTGGATGAAATTAATGTTAAGGAATTGATTGTATTAAAAGATGATTCAGAAATTGTAAATAAATCGGCAAAGGCAAATTTCAAATCGATCGGGCCGAAGTTTGGTAAAAACGTAAATGCCGTTGCAAATAAAATAAAAGGATTTGGTAAGGATGAAATAGCAATACTTGAAAGCAGCGGTGAAATTAAAACACAAATAAATGGAGAAGATATACAAATAAGTAAAGATGATGTAGAAATAATCAGTTCGGAAATTACCGGATGGCTTGTAGAAACTGAAGAAGGAGTAACAGTAGCTCTTGATAACGAGTTAAGTGATGAGCTGATTGCCGAAGGATTAGCAAGGGAATTTGTTAATCGTATTCAGAATATGAGGAAAGATGCAGGATATGATGTAACAGATAGAATTAAAATTAAATTTTATGGAAGTGATAAGCTTGTCGAAGCAGTAAATTCGTTTAACGAATATATTTCCAACGAAACACTTGCTGAGGAAATGGTTAATGAAGACAAATTTAACAATGGTTATAATCAAGACTGGAAAATAGGAGAGTATGAGTGTTCGATTCAAATTGAAAGGGTTATTTCCTAACAAAAGGAGGCCGTATTATGGCTAAAAAATCTACAACCAAAAAAACTGTTGCTAAAAAAGCTTCAAAGAAAACAGTGAAGCCTAAAAAAGCAAAAAATGTAAGTAAGTCCGCAAATACAACGAGAAAGGCAGTGGCTAAGGTGCCTGCAAAAAAGACAGTGAAAAAGATTGTAAAAAAAGCGGCTGCAAAAAAGAAAGTTACAAAAGTCCAAAAAGTTCAAAAAACAGAAAAAAAGAAAACTTTAGATAAAAAGACAGGAAAAAAGACAAATATGCCAAGAAAGAAGAATGTTAAAGAAAAAACTCCCGTGGTTGTTGCTGAAGAATTAAGCCCGGCGGAAATTCGTGCTAAAGCAATGGAAAATATTAAAGGATACAGCAAAGAAGATTTGGAACATTTTAGAGAAATAATTTTAGCCAAAAGAGATGAAATAATTGAACAGCTTCAGAATTTAAAAGAACAAATGTTGGATCCGACAACAGGTGAATACATTAATGAAAACTCTCCGTATTCTTTACATATGGCTGAACAGGGTACCGATGCAATGGAAAGAGAAAAAACTTTCCTTTATGCTCAAAGAGAAAATAAATTTCTCGGTTATCTGGAAGATGCACTTAAACGAATAGATACAGGCACATATGGAATATGTATTGAATGTATTGAGGAACCGCAGTACCTTTGTGAGACTTGCCCTCTAATTCCAAAAGCAAGGCTGGAAGCAGTGCCGCATAGTCAGCTTTGTTTGCCGATAAAACAGAGACAGGAAAAAAGATAAAGATAAAAATGATTTATTTGGAAGTGAAGGTATGGTGTGAAGGTTTTATTTTTTTCATTTGCAGTTGTAGTTATTGATCAGCTTTCTAAGCTGATTGTTAAGGGCTTTTCAATTCCCTTCTTAAATTTTAGTATACATGGTATGTATGAAGGGCAGAGAATACCGCTTCTAGGGGATTTTTTTAACATTACTCTTGTGGAAAATCCCGGCATTGCATTTGGGATCGATTTTGGGGAAAGTTTTAAATTCTTGGTAACATTTTTTTCAATATTAGCTAGCATAGGTTTAGTTATTTATCTTTATAAAAGCAGGAAAAAAATATTTAGTTTGAGACTGGCAATTGCATTAATTTTAGGAGGAGCAATTGGGAATTTGATAGACAGAATTTTTTACGGAATATTTTATAATTATGCACCTCTTTTTCATGGAAAAGTAGTTGACTTTTTCAATTTAAAATTTTTTAATTTTTTTATTTTCGATAGATTGTTCGGAAGTTACGTTTTTAACTTTGCGGATGTAGCCGTTACTTCCGGTGTAATCTTGCTTTTATTTGCTGTTAACTGGCAAAGGAATTTTGAAAGTTCTATAAATCCTGCCATAGAAAATTATTTGGCAGATAATAAGGAATAGATTGAGAGTTTTATTTGTTTCACTTTCCATTGTAATAATTGATCAGGTTTCAAAATTACTTGTTAAAGGATTTTCAATTCCTTTTTTGAAGATATACTACGCGGGAATGTATCAGGGTCAGCAAATTCCTGTTATCGGTAATTTTTTTAGGATAACTTTTATTGAAAATCCCGGGATGGCTTTCGGATTTGATCCAGGCTCCGATATGAAATTGTGGATTTCATTATTTTCGTTAGTTGCAAGTATAGGCCTTCTGATTTATCTTTTTATTGTAAGAAATAAACGCTTATCTCTTCGGCTGGCTGTCGCATTTATTTTAGGCGGTGCAGTTGGAAATTTAATCGATAGAATGTTTTACGGCATCTTTTACCATTATGCTCCTTTATTTTACGGAAGAGTAGTTGATTTTTTAGATTTTGATTTTTTTAAATTTACATTATTCGCAAAAAGCTTTGACCGTTGGCCGATATTTAACTTTGCAGATGCTTCAGTTACTATTGGCGTGCTTATTTTAATTCTTTTCTACAAACAAAATAAACAAGATATAGAAGTTAAAGCTGAGAGTGATAACGCAGAATTAAACTTTAGCGGATCATCAATTGATCCTGATACTAAAATTTCAAATGAAGTAAAGCCCTCTGAAGAAACAAAAGAAAAAATTGATTTAAACAATGGCGAACCTTATAAAGGAAAAGACATACAGGATAGTAATTCCTGAGGGAAAGAAGAAGGAACGCCTCGATATATTTTTAACAAAAAGTCTTGAAAACGCAACCCGCTCAAAAGTTCAAAAACTAATTGAAGCTAACCTTGTTACAGTAAATAAAAATTTTGTAAAACCCAGTTATAAAGTGCTGCCGGATGATGTTATAGAAGCTTCGATTCCAATTTCTCCAAGACCGGAAGAAAACGAACCTGAGGAAATCCCCCTTAACATTATATATGAAGATGACTATCTTTTAGTTGTTAACAAACCTGCCGGGATGGTAGCTCACCCGGCATACGCAAATTATACAGGCACTTTGGTAAATGCATTGCTTTATCATTCTCAAAAGCTTAGTAATTTAAATGAACCTGGCCGTCCGGGAATTGTTCACCGGATTGATAAAGAAACCAGCGGACTGCTTGTAGTTGCAAAAGACGATTGGACTCATGCCAAGCTGGCAGAACAATTCTCTAAGCATTCAATTGAACGTGAATATTGGGCCGTTGCGTGGGGTTTATTTAAGGAAAATAAAGGGGAAATAAATTTAAATATTTCAAGAAGTAAATCCGACAGAAAAAAATTTGCTGTAAGCCAAAATGAAGGTAAAAATGCAATTACACTTTATGAAGTTTTAGAAGAATTCGAATTCGCATCACTTTTAAAATTGAATTTGAAAACAGGAAGAACTCACCAAATCAGAGTTCATTTATCAAGTTTAGGACATCCGATATTCGGAGACCCTACTTATGGCGGGAGACAAGTTGTTTTCGGCTTAAACCTTCCCAAAATAAAAAGCCGGGTTCAGAACTTGCTTGAAATATTGCCGCGGCAGGCTTTGCATGCAAAAACTCTCGGATTTATTCATCCCCGTTCAAAGAAATTTGTTCGATTTGATTCGGATCTTCCGGAAGATATGTTGCAGCTAATTGGAAAACTGAAGGTTGTTAAAAATTAACCAATCATTATTGTGCTTAATATTCAAAATGTTTTCAATTCAATATAATTTTGATCTATAATTAGTAAATTTGTAATGAATTATTTTCCCCATTAATAAAAAGATTAAAATGCTTTCAATTTATAATACCTTAACGAAGAAAAAAGAAGAATTTAAACCATTAAATCCGCCGAATGTAAATATTTACGTCTGCGGACCTACTGTATATGATTATTTCCATATCGGTAATGCGCGTTCATTCATTATGGCTGATATAATTAGAAAATATTTGGAATACAAAGGCTATAATGTCACTTATGCAATGAATCTAACCGATGTTGACGATAAGATTATAAATAAATCAATTTCGGAAAAAATAGATTCTAAGGAAGTTGCGGGTAAATATATTAA
>JBJKQE010000183.1:0-3062 GCA_046705645.1 Ignavibacteriaceae bacterium
AAAATCCGGTCTATAGGTTTCAAAGCTTTCCATTTCTTGTGTCCAGCCGTTATTTAATCCATACTTATCAAGCAGATTTAAAACTTTGTCATATTCCGATTCCCTTACAGTTCTATTTATAAGAATAGCCCGTTTGGCCATAAATGCAGGAAAGTACTGCGACATAACGGAAATATGAACGTTAGGACTTAATTCCACTGCAATAAATTTGAAAACTTTATCCGTCTCAGCCAAATCATTCGGAAGAACAAGATGACGAATTATTAATCCTCTTACAATTACATCGCCGTCATATATCAATTCGTCTCCGACCTGCCTGTACATTTCCTTAATTGCAGCTTTGGCACTTTCAAAATAATCATCAACCTTGGAATACTTTTTTGCATATTCGTTATTCCCGTATTTGAAGTCCGGCAGATATACATCAACTATGTCTTCATACATTTTAATCATTTCAACGGAATCATAACCGTTAGTGTTGTAAATAATCGGAAGTTGCAGACCTTTTTGCGCTGCTAAATAAATCGATTTAATTATTTGAGAAGAAAAATGAGTCGGAGATACCAAACCGATATTATGGCATTGTTTATCCTGAAGCTCCAACATAATGTCAGCCAATCTTTCAAAACTTACAATATTGTTCTGTTCTATTTTCCAGTTCTGGCTTATTGAATGATTCTGGCAGAATACACATTTCAAATTACAATTTCCGAAAAAGATATTCCCCGCGCCTCTTGTCCCGCTTAAAACAGGCTCTTCGCCAAAATGCGGAGTATAAGAAGAAACTATAGGTAGGAAGCCGCTTAAACATTTTCCAAGTTCGTTAACGGTTCTATCAACTAGGCAGTTTCTCGGACAGTTAGTGCACGCTTTCAATAAATTGTCTACTCTGTCCGCTCTTTTTTTAAGTTCGCCGGACTTTAATAAATTTATGTATGAAGGTTCAATAATCATTAAAAATTAAATAATTCTGCGGAGTAAATTTAATAAATCGAAATGAAAAGAAATAAGAGAATTTTTATAAAAAAAACCTCCCCCGGTTTATGTAACCGAAGGAGGTTGAATTAAACAGAATTATGAAAAAATTTTTTATCCTTCCTTTTCTTTGGAAAGAATTTGTTCTATCTGGTCCATTACTCTGTTCATCTTATCCATTGTCAATTTAAATGGTTCTGCTGATAAAGGATCGATTCCTGCTTTCTTGATCAGCTCAATAGGATAATCGGAACTTCCGCCTTTTAATATATTAAAATATTTAACTACAGCAGGCTTTCCGTCCCTAATTACTTTCTCTGCTAAAGCTGTTGCATATATTAAGGATGTCGAATATTGGTAAACATAATAATTATACATAAAATGCGGTATGTATTCCCATTCGTATGCAATATTAGGATCGACAATACAATAGCCTTCATCATTCCCGTAATATTCTTTAACGATCTTATAGTAAATCTTGCTTAAGGTTTCCCCGGTAATCGGCATACCTGTTTCTGCCATTTTATGCATCTCTAACTCAAACTCTGCAAATTGTGCTTGACGGAATATTGTTGTTCTTAATAATTCAAGGTAGCTGCCGAGTAAGTATAATTTTTCTTTATCGCTTTTAGCATTCTTAACCATATAATCATTAAGCAAAGTTTCATTCAAAGTAGATGCAATTTCCGCAATAAAGATAGGATATTGAGCATTTACAAATGTCTGGTTTGTATTTGAAAGATAACTATGCATAGTATGTCCAAGTTCGTGGGCTAATGTTGAAACAGATTCATAATCACCATTCCAATTAGTTAATATATAAGGATGAACATCGTATGACTCGCCTGAAGAATATGCGCCGCTCTTCTTTCCGGCAGTCGGCATATAATCAATCCATCTGTTGCTAAATGCTTTTTCAACCGTCTCAAGATAATTTTCCCCCAACGGTTTTAAAGCAGTGAGTATAACTTTTTGTCCTTCGGGAATATCAAATTTCATTTCTACCTTTTTTACAATAGGAGTATAAAGATCGTAATAATGAAGTGTATCTACACCCAACATTTCTTTTTTAAGCTTTAAGAATCTATGCAGAGTTGGGAGGCTGTTGTGTATCTGTTCAATTAAATTATAATATACCGAAACCGGAATATTATTGGCATTAAGTGAAGCTTCTAATGACGAATTGTAATTCCTATCTTTGGCATAAGTCCAATCCGATTTTATTTTACCGCCAAGATTAGCGCCGATGGTATTCTGATATTCACCGTATTTTTCAAAAAATGCTTTAAATACTTTTTCTCTGTCTTCCCGGTTCGGAACAGCACGATATTTAGTATAAGCAGCAGGTGTTAACTTAACTTCTTCACCGTTTGAAATATTGACCTGGGCAAATGGAAACTCTGCGTTAGTGAAAATACTATAAACATTCTCAGGCGTTTCGGCGACTGCGCCAAAGCTGGCTAATAGTTTTTCTTCCGATTCGGAAAGAGTATGTTTCCCTAACCGTTGAATATCATTGATAAACATTTCATACTGCGTTAAGTTTTTATCTTCCTCAAAGAATAACTTTATTTTGGAAGAATCTATTCTTAAAATTTCTGGATTTAGGAAAGCAGTTTTTTCGGAAATTTCGGTTCCTAAATGAGAAGATTGTTGAGTCAATGATTGATAATGCGAATCACGCAAGTCTTCATCACGCAGCCTGTCTGCATATTCTGCAAACCGGTAATATTGCTTTATCATACCGAAGTACAAATTAAGAGCAGAAGTTAATGTCTCCCCACTTTCACTTAACCGGTTTTTATATTTTACTACTTCGTCAAGCATTTGAACAATTTTATCTTTATCTGCAGCCCACGCATTTTCATCAGGAAAGAGATCGGTTAAATTCCAGGTATATTTAACAGGTACATCTTTCCTTCCAAGATTCTGAGAAAAATTAGGAACTGTCAAAAAGGGAACTAAAAATGAAATTAAAACTAAAAATTTAAATTTGTTCATAGGAACCCCTCTTATAAAAATTATTAAAATTTAATTGAGTAAATTTAATTATAATTTTATTCTTCTCAAGCTGTGTGGATTTATAA
>JBJKQE010000184.1:0-12670 GCA_046705645.1 Ignavibacteriaceae bacterium
AATTTATGACGACGAATTCAATTATCTTACAAAGATGTGTCTATCAAATATGCGTGAAGCCGCAATATCGTTTATTAAGAAAGCTAAATCTTTTTCCATTCCGGTTGTTGTTTATAGTTCCGATGCAGCTGATTATTACAATTATTATCTTGATGCCAGATGCGATGCAATAATTTACGGCGAGGGCGAAGTAACGTTGGAAGAAGTCATAAATTCTTTTAACCATGGGACTTTTAAAAAAGATAGAAAAAATATTAATGGTATAAAATTTTTAGATGACGGTAAATTATTCGTTACACCGATGCGCAAGTTGATTGATGATTTGGATACACTGCCAGATCCTGATTATTCTTTTGTTGAAATTGAAAAGTACCGCCAAATATGGATGAAAAACCACGGATATTTTTCATTAAACATTTCAACCACAAGAGGATGTCCTTATGGGTGTAACTGGTGCGCCAAACCTTTGTATGGGCGGACTTATTCTTCTATTTCGCCAAAGCACGCAGCAAATAGAATAAAGTTTTTGAAGGAGTCATATAAAATAGACCATCTCTGGATTACTGATGACATATTTGGATTAAAGCCGAATTGGATAAAAGAATTTTCAAATGAGCTTAAAAGATTAAATTCAATTGTGCCATATAAATGCCTTTCTAGACCGGATTTGTTATTAAAGGAAAATACATTTATTGATTTAAAAGAATCCGGCTGCAAGACCATATGGATCGGTGCGGAATCCGGCAGTCAAAAAATTCTTGATGCGATGGATAAGGGAACTAAAGTTGAGCAAATTTACAAATCATCAAAAGCAGCTCACGATCTGGGAATTGAAATTGCATATTTTATACAATTCGGTTACTTAACCGAAAACTGGATTGATATTAAACTTACACGTAAAATGATAGCGGATAATTTACCGGACGACATCGGCATATCTGTTTCTTATCCGCTCCCAGGCACCAAGTTTCATCAAAAGGTTAAGCAGCTTATGTCTGAAAAAACAAATTGGATTGATTCGGATGATCTCGATCTTATGTTCACCGGATCGTACGGTAAAAATTTTTATAGGCTTCTGCATAGGTTTGTCCATTTTGAATACCGGATTAAAAAACTTTTTAAAGAAAATAGATTGGGAAATTTTCCGAGATTATTGGTGTATGGTTTTAAATTCGCTAAACTACGATTCCAACTTTCACCGTATCTGAAAAAAGATAAGCTTTCAGTTTCATCTTAATTATTTTATAGAACACAGACGAAACAGATAAATATCAATTACTGCATATAAAAGCCTTCAGTTTCCGGTTTTCTGTACCTCAGCCAGAATTTTTGAAGTATTTTTATTTCGTAAGGTAAAGCGAAAATATTATAATTATAACGGAAACGCGATAGTGCTTTTATTACTTTTCTTTGAAGACCGGTCAGCTTATAATCTGATATTGTCGGTGAGAAGCCGTTTAATATGGTTTCGAAGTTATGAATCTTGGTTACCATTTTTCTTGTAAGCCATGGGGTAAGCGGATTTCTATGCAGATCAAACTTTTCCCACTCGGGTTCAAGCCAGTCTTCAAGATTTTGGGGAAAATTAAATCCACGCTCTTTTGCTTGATTGAAGAGTTCGGAACCTTCCGTCGGTACGGGACTAAAAACATAAATAATAATTTCTGCTGAAGGATTAACTGTTTTAATTTTTTTGATAAATTTTATTTCATCTTCAATCTGCCGCATTGCCATATCTTCGGTTTCGGCAGGAAATCCCAGAATAAAAGAATACTCGGGAATTATTCCGAACTTTTTAATTCTTTCTGCAAACCGGATCATTTGTTCACCGGTTTGAGTTCCGCCTTTGTCCATTTTTTTCAGCAGATTATCATTGCCGCTTTCCGCTCCGTAAAAAATCATCCGGCATCCGGCATCATGCATCAGCCGGAGTGTATCGTCGCTATATTTATCCATAGTATCGATGCGGCTTTCGCCCCACCAGTTCATGTTTTCATCTTTAATTAGTTCGCATAATTCCTTTACTCTTTTTTCCGAAACGAAAAAATTATTGTCGTGAAATTCAATTGCATCGGCTCCATATTTGTCTTTCATAAATTTTATTTCCCTGTACATTCTCTCGGCCGATTTCCCTTTCCACCTTGCTTCGAATATAGGCACAACCCCGCAGAATGCACATGTAAACGGGCAGCCAATGCTTGAGTGATATGCTAAAGTTTTTTTGCCAAGATAAGTTTTTCCCAAATAATTTTTCAGCGGGTAAAAAGTATTAAAAAAATCATAAGGAAGTTCCGGCAGTAAATCCTGATCCATAAGCTGAGCCTTTGGTGTTTTAATTACGCTGCTGTTTCTTATAAAGATTAAATTATTTATGTCTTCTATTTTTCCGCTGCTTTCAAGTGCTTCTATCAATTGAGGAAAAGCAGTATCACCCGGACCGTTAACAATATAATCTACATAACCGGAATTTATTGAGCTTTTGTATTGATTCGACGGAAAGTAACCGCCCCAAATAATTATAATTTGAGGATACTCTAATTTTATTTTTTTTGTGAAAGGAATTGCCTGTTTTAGTTGAGGTCCCGGCATAACCGTCGAACCGAAATATTTAAATTCGCCTGTTTCCAAATAACTTCTTATTTTTCCCCAGGCATCCTGTTCCATGTTGCCGTCAACTACAGCATACTCGTATTTTCCATGTACTGATGCGGCTACCTGTAAGATTGAATTTGGTATCCTGTGATTATATCTGCCGCTTCTGGGATTAAAAAAAAGTATCTTATTCATGTTTTAATACTTTATTTTTTATTAATGCTGACTTTCTGCAATACGGTATTTAGAAAAAAATCTAAAAGTGGAGTTATTTGTATAAAATATTATCCGCCCAGATGTTATTGCTTTATTGTGAAATTAATATAAAATATATTTTTAAGTATTGCTAAAAAACATACGAAATATTGTACGAAAAATTTTTACCGGGCCGTTGGATCCGCAAAAAGCTTACGATATCTGGTCTGAAATTTACGATCAAAACGACGATAATCTTGTCTTTTTGATGGAAAACAAGATACTTGATTCTTTGTTTTCAAAAATATCATTAAGGAACAAAACTATTCTAGATTACGGCTGCGGTACGGGCAGAAACTGGAAAAGACTTCTTTCACTTAGTCCTGTAAAATTAATTGGATGCGACATTTCAGCCGGGATGCTCGAACAGCTTAAAAAAAAATATTCCGGGTATGAAATTTACTTATTAAAAAATAATTCGTTTATTCCTATTAATAATTTAAACATAGAATTTATTTTTTCGACCCTTGTCGCAGCACAAATTAAAAACTTAAAATCACTTTTTTTAGAATGGGATAGATTGTTAAAGCCGGGCGGTTTTATTTTGATTACCGATATGCATCCGGAAGCGCTAACAGCCGGAGGAAAAAGAACGTTTGAAAAGAACGGCAAGCATTATGAAGTTAAAAATTATATTCATTCAATCGAAGAAATAAAATTAATCGGCAGCTCGCTTAATTATAAAATAATAGAACTAAAAGAAGAAATTATAAATGAAGATTCTAAGGAATTTTATTCCAGGAAGAATGCCCTTCATATTTATGAAAAATTCCGTGGAATGCCTTTGGTTTACGGAATATTGCTGGAAAAAATAAAATGATAATCGATCAAGTTGAATTACAAGGAATCGAAGGTAAAAGCCGGATAGTTATAAGAGGTAATAAGATAATAAAAATAGAAAAGCCGGTAGATGATTCAAGAATATTAAATGAGTCAGTAATTCATTTCGATAATGCAATCGTTTTCCCCGGCTTGATTAATTCCCACGATCATCTTGAATTTAATCTTTTCCCGCAGCTCGGTCATAAGAAATATACCGATTATATTGAATGGGGGGATGATATACATGAAAAAGATAAAGACATTATAAATGAAATTTTGAAAGTCCCTCTTTATTTAAGAACGGAATACGGCTCTTATAAAAATTTACTTAATGGAATTACCACTGTTGTTCATCACGGGAATTTCCCTTTAAAAAATAATTTTATAATCGATGTCTATAAAAACTTTAATTACCTTCATTCGGTCAGGCTTGATAAAAATTGGAGATTTAAACTAAATATAAAAACAAACCGGATCCCGTTTAATGTTCACATTGGCGAAGGAACAAACGCTGAGTCTTATTCAGAGGTAAAAGAATTAATACGATGGAATTTATTTAACAAGCCAATTATCGGCGTGCATGGAATAACCTTGGGAAAGGAACAAGCAAAAAAAATAAAAGCTCTGGTTTGGTGTCCTATTTCGAATGAATTTTTATACGGATCAACATGTCGTATTAACGAACTTAAAACAAATACCGGAATATTATTCGGCACTGATTCAAATGTCAGCGCCGATTGGAATTTGTGGGATCATCTACGTTTCGCAAAAAAAACATCGATGCTCACTGATCCCGAATTATTTAATTCTTTAACATCAGCAGCGGCAAATGTTTGGCAAATGAAGGATAAAGGAATTATTACTATCGGAGCAATTGCGGATATTGTTGTTGCAGAGAAAAATGCCGTCAGTTTCTTTGATTCGTTTTTTAGTATTGAACCGCAAAATATTTTAATGATCGTTAAAAGCGGAAATGTTATTTTGTTTGATGCCGGATTGTCGGATCAATTTAAAGATGAAATTAACGTATCCGGATTTACTAAAATTAAAATCGGGGAAAGAAATAAGTTTGTTATTGGCAGACTCGATGAGTTATGCCGCAGGATTAAGTCGTACACTTCTGCCGTTAATTTCCCTTTTGAAACGGAGAACTAAATTTATTTTTTTAGATGTTGTGCCGATAATAGAACACGGACGACAAAGATAACGCGGATTAACACGGAAAAATAATTCTATGTTTTTCTATTAGTTGCTAAATTTAAATATAGTTCTGAATATGAATTCACAACATTATCTAATGGAAAATTATTTAAACCCGAGTAATCTTTTTTATTTCCCAGAATGTTATCAATAATTTTTAAGAAATCTTTTTCTTCTTCAGCTATAAAAAGTTTTTCGCTCTCAACAGCACAGCCTACTTTTTTACAGACTACATAACACCCTGCTGCTAAGGCTTCGGCAATTACATAACCGAATGATTCATAAAAGGATGTGTGAAGTAAAATTTTGCTTTTCATCATTGTTGATAAAACTTCTTCGCGTTTAATATGTCCTTTAAAGCTTATATTGTTTTCAAGATTATATCCTTTGGATATTTCCTTCAGCTCGGTGCTTTGTTCTCCATACCCTATTATAACCACCTTGATACCGGAATATTTTTGTTTTATCTCTTTAATTATTCTTAAAAAAGTTTTAAAATTTTTTACGGGAATAAAAGCGCCCACTCCAAGTATATCTATTTCCCTATAGGTCTCTTCAATTGTGAACGGTTTTATTCCCCACGGAATTATTTTATCGGGTTTAGTTTTCCCGGTTGAACTTAATATCTCCGATTGATATTGGGACACAGTCACCTTAAATATTTTTTCCAAATTTAAGAGCTTAAGAAATTTGTTCGTATCTTTTGCATCCTGACCCATAAAAGTCGTTATATGTTTTACTTTTAAAATTCTTGAGATAATATTTCCGATCAATGCAGACTCGCCCAGCCAGAAGCTGTGAATAACATTTATTTTTATTTCTCTATTTATCCTTAATGAAGCGATAAATCCTTTAAGCCAGACAAAAAGTCGAAACGGAAGTTTTCTACCTTTACCCCCGCATACATAAATTTTAATTCCGTTCCATGAATAGAATCCATTCTTGTATGGGTAGTGAAGTGCGACAACGGAAATGCGGAATTCCGGGAAAAGATGTTTTAATTCTTTAAAATATTCCTGCATCGGCGGAATGCAGCTTGTATCGTTTTCGTTTTCCGGGAAACCCGGGGTT
Organism: Ignavibacteriaceae bacterium; assembly: GCA_046705645.1. GTDB lineage: Bacteria > Bacteroidota > Ignavibacteria > Ignavibacteriales > Ignavibacteriaceae > FEN-1297. Next base: position 5,941 of record JBJKQE010000184.1, read on the forward strand.
ATAACAAGTATATGCATTAAAAATATTTATTTTTTAAGCTCAAAAGTGACTATATAATGATCAGCCCACCTATTAAACGGAAATTTACAAGTGATAATTTTATCTATACCAGTCAATATTTTAAATAGTTCTGGATGCAATTTCGGAAATTTCTCTGCATAAGGCGGCGGACTTAAAGCGGCTAGCCCTTGAACTTCAATCAATTTAAAATCTTTCTTCAAAAGTTTCTTTAATTTACTTAGGCTGTGATAATAAGTCTTAAATTTAATTCCTTCAATATTAGCAGTTACACCGTTTTTGTGCAGCCTTCGAAATGCTGGTTTAAACTGTCCCTTAAATACCAGTTTCAATTCCCACGGACAAAAAGGAGGCATTATAACTAAAGTTGCTTTACCGCCGGGCTTTAAAATATTCTTAAATTGTGATATAACATGATTTAAGTCTTTAGTACAATTCAACCCGCCGAAATTTGAAAAAATATAATCAAAAAATTTAGATTGGAACTTTTCCAGCTCGGTGAATGATAATACTTCAAATGTCACAAGTTCACTTAAGTTTTTCTCTTTAACTTTTTCTTCCAGTTTTTTTAGCATTCCCGGCGAAATGTCAACTGCATGAATTTTAAAACCTTTTACCGCCAAAAAAACCGCATCAAGTCCAGTCCCGGCATTAAGTTCCAATACGTTTGAAGATTTTTCCAAATGCCTTAGCAGATGCTCTCTTACAGCGGAACGCATTCGTTTTAGTATTTCGTTATGTTTTTCGTACTCGTCGAACAATGCGGCCTGTCGATTAAATGCTTCTATTACTTCTTCAAACATTTTTTTAATTAATTTTATTTTTAATATAATACGGCAACAATTAAAAAATCTGTGACATTAATGCCCCAACCGGATAAATCACATATAATAGATGGCGTATATTATTTATCAAAAGAAAACTCAAGCGGCTTTGATGAAAATACATACATAGCTGTTAGAAAAAAAGAAGGCAGGCTGTATCCGGATTCAATAGTAAAAAATCTTCCTTCCTTTTCGAGAGATAAGGCTCTTCGTGAAGAATGGGCCGTTAGAAAGAAGTCGTTTGATAAATTAATAAAATATATTAAAGCAAAGAATTTCAAATTTGTTCTGGAAGTCGGATGCGGGAACGGATGGCTGACAAACGGTATAACGGCTAAATGTAATTCTACCGTTACCGGACTTGATTTAAACTCCGCAGAACTTAAACAAGCGGCAAGAACCTTTGCGGATAACGAAAGAGTTAAATTTGTTTACGGAAATATTTTTGAGAATATCTTTCCCGAAGGATCTTTTGATTTAATTTTGTTTGCAGCTTCTATTCAGTATTTTAAAAACTTAAATGAAATCCTAAATACAGCACTCCGTTTAATTAAACCGGACGGAGAAATTCATATAATAGATTCCAAGTTTTATGAAAAGTATGAAATTGAAAGTGCAAAAGAAAGTACAAGAATTTATTATGATAAACTTGAATTTCCTCAAATGATTGAATATTATTTTCATCATTCGTGGGAAAGTCTTAATCATTTTAAATACAGGGTTAACAATAAGCGTATTTACATCATGTCTAGAAAATCAAAGTTACTATTAATGTTATTTAAGGTCGTTTTTCCCTGGATAATAATTACAAATTAATTGTAATTTAAAACGCGAAATCTTTAATCTTTCATAAGAATACTCACAATGGGAAAGCATTTACTCAGCAAATCTTCATTCATTAAAGGGATACAATGCGATAAGCAATTGTACCTTTATAAGCATCATTACGATTGGATGGATAAAGTATCCGAAAGCCAGCAGGCTGTATTTGATCGCGGAACTAATGTAGGACTTCTTGCACAACAACTTTTTCCTGGCGGATCAGTTGCAACCGAAGATCCGAGGAAATCGGATTTAGCAGTAAAGAAAACGGAGGAATTAATTAAGCAAAGCGTAAAAGTTATTTACGAGGCTGCTTTTCTGTTTAATGAAATTCTTGTTATCAGTGATATCATTATCAAAAAGGGAAATGAATGGTCTGTTTATGAAGTTAAAAGTTCCACATCTATCTCTGAGACTTATCTGCTTGATGCGTCAATTCAACATTACGTTTTAAAAAACTGCAGTTTAAATATTAAAGATATTTCAATCATTTATATCAATAATCAGTATGTAAGAAACGGAGAACTGGATATTCATTCTTTATTCAAAATTGAAAGTGTTAAAGAGCTTGTTATTACACAGCAGGATCTTGTAGAAAAGGAAACCGAAAGACTGAAGCTGGTATTAAAAAAGAAACGCATTCCGGATATTCCTATCGGACCTCAATGCAGCAATCCTTATAAGTGCAGCTTTTGGGGCTACTGCTGGAAGGACGTTCCTGAATATTCCGTATTTGATATAGCCAATTTAAAAACTGAGAAGAAGTTTGAACTTTATAATAACGGCCATGTAAATCTTGAAGATGTTCCGGCAGATTTTAAGCTCAATGAAAACCAAAGGATGCAGGTTGAGTCGCATGTTAACAACAAAACATTTATAGATGAAAAAGCGGTTAAAGATTTTGTAAAAGGAATTAAATATCCAATTTATTTTATGGATTTTGAAACTTTTATGCCCGCGGTTCCTTTATTCGACAACTCAAGACCGTATCAGCAGATACCGTTTCAATATTCACTTCATTACAAAAAGAATATAGAAAGCGAACTTGAGCATTTTGAGTTTTTAGCCGAAGCTAGCGGAGATCCGCGCTTACCTTTTATAAAAAAATTAATTAATGATACTAAAGCAGAAGGAACTATTTTAGTCTATAACAAAGCGTTTGAAGTTACGCGATTAAATGAAATTGCAAGGGATTTCCCTGAATTTAATAAGGATATTGATGAAGTGATAAATCGAATAATAGATTTGATGATACCTTTTCAAAAGAAATATTATTACACTCCTGAAATGAAAGGTTCATATTCTATTAAATATGTTCTTCCTGCACTCGTTCCTGAAATGAATTATAACAAACTTGAAATTAAAGAAGGCGGAACTGCATCAATTGCATTCGAAAGTTTGTATTATGAAACGGATTTATTTAAAACGGCAGATATAAGAAAAAATCTGCTCGAATACTGCAAGATGGATACGTTGGCAATGGTGAAAATTTTAGATAAATTACAAAAGTTGTAGAAAGACCGGAAGCGGGAGAAAGGGAACCGGAGACGGAAGATCGAAACAAAAACCAGGCACAAGAAATGAATGCGTGTCATTCGTCCTGAATTACAATTATTTTAGTTTACTATGCGGGTAAAAATTGCGGGATCTTTGTTTTAACAAAAATGCAATTGTTTTAAGCTTTAATAATCCTTAAATTTTATTAACCAAAAAAAGTTTCAAAATGGAAAAGATAAAAAAGAAATATATTGTTGATGAAAACAACAATAAAATAGCCGTTCAGATTGATATAGCTACTTACGAGAAGATTGAAGAGGTACTTGAGAATTATGCTCTGGTGCAGTTAATGAAAGAAAACAACAGCGAAACCCTTGAGGTAAAAGAAGCAAAAGAGTATTATAAAAAACTGCCCAAAGAAAAATGAAAGTTGAATACAGCAAACAATCATTAAAAGACTTAGCTGTTATCCCCTCTAAATTAAGAACCCCAATAGAAAATTTCATATTTAATGAGCTTCCTAATACATACGGTATTAGTGAAAGTAAAAAAATTGAAATGTTAAAAGGTTACAAAAACTTTTATAAAGTCCGTATGGGTAATTATCGTGTCGGAATTTATAAAGAAGGAAATACTTTAATTATTAAAAGGATATTACATCGTAAAGAAATCTATAAGTATTTCCCTTAAGATAAATTTATGAATGAAAGTGACAATTTTAGAAAACGGATTGTAGAACCGGAAACAACAAACCAAAAACTAAATACCAGAAACAAAAAACTCTTCATTTTAAGTCATTTGATTGGGTAATGGAACAGGAAATCGGAAGAGATTACAAAGCGAAAAAATTATTTGGATTACTAGTTATTGTATTTATTTTACTTTCCGGTTGTTCTCAAAAGCCAAAGCGTAAAGTTGAACATGCTTTTTACTTTTGGCAAAGCAATTTTACTTTAACTAAAGAGGAATTTAAGTATTTAAAAACACTGGATGTTAAAAAACTTTATATAAGATTTTTTGATGTCGATTGGAATCCAAATCAAAAAATACCTGTACCTGTGGGTGATGTTCAAATTGAAACCGACAGCTTAAATAATATTGAAATTGTTCCTGCTGTATTTATAACAAACCGGACTCTCGAGAACATGAGTGATACTCTGATTCAAGATCTGGCTGGTAAAATTTTAAAAAAAATAACGGATAAATTAACCTTATTTAAAAATCTGATTGTAAAAGAATTACAATTAGACTGCGATTGGACAGGTGAAACAAGAAATAAGTATTTTCAATTAATAAAAGATATTGAAAAAAATTCACTGCAAAAAAATATTGAAGTTACTGCAACAATAAGACTTCACCAGGTAAAATATTTTAAGTTAACCGGGGTTCCCCCTGTTAAGAGGGGAATGCTTATGTTTTACAATATGTCGCCAGTTTCAAATTTTCATACAAAGAATTCTATTTATGACCAAAGAGTAGCGGAGAACTACCTTGTAAATTTTAATCAATATCCTTTGCCTCTTGATGTTGCTCTTCCTGCTTTTTCATGGGGAGTATTGTTCAGAGGGAATAAAATAATTGCACTTATAAACGACTTAAATGCAAATGAGCTTTTAAAACATAAAGAATTTAAAAGATTAGACGACACTCATTATAGAGCAGTAAAGGATATAATATTTGAAGGCAGATATTTAAAAAAATTGGATACCATAAGACTTGAAGAAATTACTCCAGAAATAACAAAATCCGCCGCCGAATTAATAGCACCGAAAATAAAAAACGACAGCCTGGCTGTTGCAATTTATCATTTAAATAATGAACTGATAAAAAATTATGAACCGCAAGATATACAAGATTGTTATTCTGCTTTCCGTTAGTGCTTTAATATTTATTCTAAAAACGGATAACTCTATTGGCTGCGGGTGGTTTCCCGAACCGGATTCGTATTATTCTATCTTTGTACCGAAACTTTTTAAGCTTCCTCAGCTTAAACCCTTCTTCCTTACCGATTACAAATTTTTCCCTTACGATACCTCAAGTTCTTTAGGCGAAAGAACCGATAACTTGAAAGCTTGGCAGAAACATTTTCAAAATATTCCTTCAATTGCCGATATCAATAAAATAATATATTCGGCTCCTAAAGAAGATATTGAAAAAATAAAAAATTACTTAATCACAGGTAATGATACTTTCTCGGAAAATAGATATTACAACAATTCACTATTATCTTATTGGAAAAAGTATGGTTATTCAGATGATATTGATTACCTCCTTTATATAAGAAAATGCGAGCCTTATGTTAAAGTAACTTACGATACTTGGAATTACGTTAAGCGGGATACGGCGGGTATGTCTGCCTTAATTAAAGAAGGAGAAAATAAATATGAAGAATGTAAAAATAATAATTTAAGAGACCGGTATGCTTTTCAAGTTATCAGGCTGCTGCATTATTCGTATCATTACAAAGAAGCTATTAATTATTATGATAAATATTTCGGCGGCAGTAAAAACAGTTTAATAAAATACTGGGCAATGGAGCACAAGGCAGGTTGTCTTGATCATCTCGGACAAAATGCCAAGGCTAATTATATTTTTGCCAAGATATTCCAAAATTGTTTAAGCAGAAGAATTGCCTGCAGTCAAAGCTTCGGATGCGAAAATGACTCGGTTTTTAATGCCACTCTTGCTTTATGCAAAAGTGCAGATGAAAGGGCAACGGTAATTTTGTTGTACGGATATGATGGTAATAATGTAAATGTTCCGGCAATGAGAAAAATATACATACTTGACCCTAAATCGGATTACCTTGAACTGCTTCTTGAAAGGGGAATTTCCCAAATGGAAAGAAAAATACTTCCAACATATTATGAGAACGCCTATTATGAAAGCCTTTGGTATAATTATTCTAATGATTTTAAAAGATCCATCAGCGAGTCTTACGATGCATTCGACAGCCTGGTAATTAAAATAGCGGCGGAAAATAAAACCTCAAATCCGTTTATCTGGGATTTTGCAGCGGGCTACATTTCAACTTTAATTCACAATAATAAAGAAGCAAAAATATTTCTTGCTGAAGCAGAAAAAATATCTTCCAAAGAAAATCCCGATTATATAAATAGAATAAAAATTGTAGAAGTAATCAATAAAGTTGACGGCTTAAAAAAAATGGATTCAAGTTCCGAAAGCGGAATTATAAAAGATTTAAAGTGGCTTAGAAATACAAAATCTCTCGATACATTAAAATCGCAGGCAGCTTTTTATTACATAATGTCTTTGCTGAGAGCGAAATACCTGGCGCAGCACGATAAAATTAAAGCTGAACTTTGCATGGGAACAAAAGTAAAGTCTAACGATCAATTTAATAACGAATCGGCTTTTGGATACGATATGAGAAGAGATTTTTATCAAGAACCGCTGAAAAAGATTTATAATTTTATTACCGCAAAGAATTTAACAACGTTCGATAAGTTTCTTGCAGCTAATTACTTTTTTAATGCCGGTCAAATTCGGGAGATGATTGCCACCAAATATTTAATGCATTATAATTTTAAAACGGCAGTGAAAATTCT
>JBJKQE010000185.1:0-26447 GCA_046705645.1 Ignavibacteriaceae bacterium
CCCGCTCTTTCAAGCAGTTTAGGCAAAATGGCAAATACCGAAGGTGTATAGCCTTTTGTTGTGGGAGGTTCGCCTACTGTTAATCCGATTTCCCTTTGCGCCATTGCAAACCTTGTTACCGAATCCATCATTAGAACGACATCCATGCCTTGTTCGCGAAAATATTCTGCTATAGTAGTTCCAATAAATGCACCCTTCATTCTTACAAGAGCACTTTTATCGCTTGTTGCAACAATTACAACAGACTTTTTTAATCCTTCCTCCCCAAGATCCTTCTCAATAAATTCTCTAACTTCCCTGCCTCTTTCTCCGATTAATGTAATCACATTTATATCTGCGTTAGTATTACGGGCTATCATTCCCATCGTAACGCTTTTACCAACACCGCTGCCTGCAAATATTCCAAGTCGTTGGCCTTTGCCGACAGTAAGCAAACCGTCAATTGCCCTAATCCCGGTCTGTAAAGGAGTGCTTATTCTTTTCCTTTCAAGCGGGTTTGGCGGATTGTTATATATTGTTGTAAAATTCGAACAGTTCAATGGCCCTTTTCCGTCAATAGGATTGCCTAAACCGTCTATTACTCTTCCCAATAATTCCATACCTACATTAACCGAAAAACTTTTACCCGTAGCTTTAATTTCACATGAAGGTGAAATGTTTTGAACCTCTCCCAGTGCAATTGAAAGTACTTTACCGTCCTTAAAACCAACTACCTCCGACTGACAAACTTCCTTTCCTTCTCTATCTATTATTGTACAAATTTCCCCGAGAGAAACATTTGGCCCAATCGAAACTATAACCAGTCCGATTACGTCCGAAACTTTTCCATTGACAATTATCGGATCGATTCGTTCAATAATTCTTTCGTATTTGGCGGAAATTCTTTCTGCTATTTCCATTAAATGTTTGCTTCTAATTGTTTGTATATTTCATTTATTTGAGATGAAATCCTAGCGTCTACATTGCCTATTTCGGTTTCAACAAGACATCCGCCTTTTTCAATCCGGTCGTCGGGTTCAAACTTAATTTTATTATAAGAGTCAATATTAAATTGTTCCTGGCTTTCTTCATTCATCACATCATAGTCTTTAGGATTAAGCTTTACAAATACTTTATTCGATCCCATTACCTTTTTTATCGAATCCTTTAAGATCGAATTAATTATTGTTTCCCGGTTTATTTCTCTTTTAATTATTTTTTCGGCTATTGAAACGGAAAGGTCTATAACTAATTTTTCAAATACAGATTCATATTCGACGATTTTGCTATCTAGTTGCGAAATTATATTATCCACATTTTCATATTTTTCGGCTATTCTTTTGGCATATTCTTTTTCAAACGATTCTTTTATAGAATTCTTGCCTTCACTAAATCCTCTTTCATAATGAAGATCCAATTGCCTTTTGAATAAATCCTCTTCGGTTTCTACCGTATAATTATTATCTTCAATGGAATTTTTTAATAAAACGTTTAATCCCTTTGATTTGGCATTTAGTTTAATAATGCTAGACATACATATCTTCGTTGCCTCCTCTTAGATTAAGGCTAATTTCCCCATTTTCTTCAAGTGACTTAACAACATCTATTATTCTGGCTTGTGCCGATTCAACTTCCTTCAGCTTAACTTTGCCCATGTATTGTAACTCTTCTTTCAATAAGTCTGATGCTCGTTCCGACATATTGGAGAATATTTTTTCCTTTAATTTTTCATCTGCAATCTTTAATGAAAGGGCCAGGTCCTTTCTGTCGACATCACGCAAAATTTTCTGAATATCTTTATCCTGTATATTTACTATATCGTCAAACATGAACATGAGTCTTTTTATTTCGGTAGCTACATCCGGATCTTTTTGCTCAATTCCCGAAAGAATTTCTTTACTTAAGCCGACACTGGTTCTATTTAAAACAGCAGCAAGACTTTTTGAACCCCCGATTTTGCTTAAAGACTGCCCCATATTTAATCCGGCCATTTCATCAACGACCTTTTCAATTTGCTTTAGTGTCTGAGGAGAAATTTTACCCAGCGTTGCAATTCTATAAGCAACATCAGTTCTTAAAGGTTCTCCTAATTCTTTTAGAGCATCAGCAGTTTGATCGGGATGAAGATGTGATAGTATTAAGGCAATTGTTTGCGGATGTTCTTTATTTAAAAAATTAATTAGTTGTGCGGAATCTGCCTTCTTTAAAACATCAAAGCCTTTCAAGGTCGTTAAGTTTTTTACTTTTTCAATTATTTCTACAGCTCTGTTAAGACCAAATGATTTTTCCAGGATTGCTTGTGCAAATTCAATACCTCCTTCCAGAACATATTCGCGTGCCGTAACCATCGTATAAAATTCTTCAAGCACTGCATCAACCGTTTGCGAAGGAATATTTTTAACCTTCGATATTTCGGTAGAAATTAATTCAACTTCCGAATTATCTAAATGTTTAAACACCTCTGCCGCACTTTCAATGTTCATAGCTATCAAAAGCAAAGCTGCTTTTTGTATACCCGGTAGATCAACTGTTTTTAATTCTCTTGCCATATTACCACATTATAATTCTTCTTCATGTAACCAGACATTTATTAATTTTGCAGCATCAACAGGATTCTTTGAGACATAATTGACTATTTTATCGTGCTGCATTCTTTTATGCGCTGCTTCATCCGAAATTTCATCTTCAAGATCTCCAAGCGGAAGCAAATTCTTCTTTTTACCTCCCGGACTATTAATTTGAGGCGCTCTTATACTTCCTCCTAATTCTTTGGGAGAAAAATTACTTAGCTGGAGATCATCGCCGCCGGAAAACGTACCTATAACTATTTTTTGATTTTTAAGTTTTTTCATTAATCCCTTAAGCAAAAAGATAGAGGCAACTATTGCTATTATCATGATTAACGGATTAATCCACTTATTTACATTATCCACTACACCGACCGGCTGAGCAACCTGTACATTATTTAAATCCTTGGTTTCAAATGGTATATTAACAATGGAAAACATGTCTTTTCTTGCGGGATCTATGCCAATTGCATTTTTTATAATTTCCTGAAGTTTATTCATTTGGTCTGTAGAACGGGGTGTATAAACAGTTTTTGTTTTATCGCCGCTCTTAACTTCTTTCGGTATATCGTTTATTACTGCCGCCACACTGAGTCGTTGTATATTTCCGCTTCCTTGAACTACTTTTTCAATAGTTTTACTTATATCATAGTTAGTTATGTTATTTTGACTTAGCTGTGCGGTAGAATCACTCAGATTTTTCCCGTTATTTGTCGATTTTATTGATTGTTCGCTTATTGCAACCTGGGAATTAGGATCGTATGTTTCCATTGTTTTTTCTACCTGATCAAAATTCAAATCAGCATTAACTTCTACCATGGAATTTCCATATCCTAAAACATTATCCAGCATACTTTGTGCTTTTTGCGCGAGATAATTTTCAACTGATTTCTTTATTTCATACTGTTTTGAGCTTGATACTGCAAGCGGATCGGAATCTTCCTCTTTGGATAAAAGCTTACCTTCGGTATCTATAAGAGTAACTTTCCCGGGCTGTAAACCTTCAACACTACTGGAAACTAAATTCAAAATTGCGGCAATATTATTTCTAGTTAAATAATAACCGCTTCTTAATTTTAAAACGACGGCTGCCGTAGGCAATTTTTGTTCATCTTTAAAAACGGATCTATGCGGAATTACTATATGTACCCTTGCGCCTTGAACCCCATCAATTTCCATTATTGTTTTTGCCAGCTCACCTTCAAGTGCTCTTTGATAATCCAACTTCTGCATAAACTCGGACATTCCCATAGTTGACTTATCAAAAATTTCATATCCTACTACACCTGAGCTTGGAATTCCTTTACTTGCCAGAGACAGCCTTTCTTCATAAACTTTATCCTTAGGAACCTTAATAACTTTTCCGTTGTCATCAATTACATATGGAATTTTTTGCGCATTCAATTGATCAACAACTTTTGCTGCATCGTCCTGGGTTAAATTCGTGTAAAGCGGAACATAATCAGGTTGATTTAAAAAGAATAAAAGAGTAATCAACATTACTATGGTTACTCCCACTGTTCCGCCGATTACAAATTTTTGCTGAAGCGAGAGTTTATTAAATATATTTGTTACTTGAGAAAAAGAATTTTCCTTCATAGTAATTAAACCGGCATACTGGTTAATTGATTATACATATCTAATGCTTTATTCCGAATCTCCATTAATAATTCCAGACTTGTTTTAGCCTGTTCCCCTGCAATCATTACATCCTGAATTTCAACATTACCGCCCTGTACAAATTGATTAGTTAAATTATCAGCATTAAGCTGACTATCATTTACCTTGCCTAAAAATTCCGTTAAAACGTTTTTAAAATCTTCACCTTTGCTTTTATCAATATCTTTCAGATTATTTAAATGAGTAGTAAAACTTTGTAATGCATCTATTTTCATACTTAACCTCTTTTATCAAATAATGAACCGATTTTTACTCCGGACATTTCTCCGGTCTTTTTATAAAAATGATAATCGGTAATTTCCGACTTATTGGCCGGGTAAAGTCCCATAAAAAAATTTTTCTCATCGGCTGTAAGGTTATCTTTTTTAGCTTGACGTACCGGTTTAGTTTCTGATTTACCGGAAATATCGTTTTGCTTGGATTGCTTTACAGCATTGTGTAATATCTGGGGAGAATAGTTCCCTATTACGTTTGTAGTAATTTTCATTTATTATATCTCCAGAGAATCTTTCACCATTTGCTTGGATGCATCTAAAGCCGTCAAATTAGACTCATAGCTTCTCGTTGCAGAAATCATATCAACCATTTCCGTTACAATATTTACATTTGACTCCTGGACATATCCTTGAGCATTTGCGTTGGGGTTATGGGGATCATAAACTATTGTACCTTGGTGCTGGTCTGTTTCAACCTGAGTTGTTAACCCGGTACCTTCAGAATTTCCGTTTATTTGGAGGCTGGATGCGGGAATAGGGATATGCGCCTCATCGTTAACACTTAGAGGAAGTACACTTTGCTGCATAGTAAGATTATTGGCAAATTGATTTTGATCATCTTTAATCTCCAGGTATTTTCTCTGGTACGGCTGACCGTTAGCCATTCTGGTTACATCCGCATTGGCAATATTCTCAGCAATCAAGTTCATACGCTTCCGCTGTATGCTTAATCCCTTTGCACTTATGTTAAAGCCGGGGAAGTTAATTCCTATTTTCATCAGCTTACATCTCCTTTTATTACCATTTGAATATTTCTAAAGTAATCTCCAATTTTTTTTGAGGTAAATTGAAAATTGAGATTATTTACTGCCAATTCCGACATCTGCTTATCAATATCAACATTGTTTACGCCGGAAACATCTTCATTGTTTTTATCTGTAACAACATTATAACTTGGAATTTCATCTGATGGATTTGCGCCGAATTGCCTTGTATCGTCGGTCTTTAATAAGGCAGTCATGTTATCGTTCAATACATTTTTGAATTCAACATCCTGAGTATGGTAATTCTCGGTCCCGACATTTGCTATGTTTTGTGCTATTACTTTATTTTTAAGCGCACAGTAATTAGCAAAGTTCTCTAATAATTTTATTGTTGATTGAGACATCTAAACACCCGAAATTAATTTTATTGCAAGGTTTCAAATTAGATGCCACTAAAAGGATGGAAGTTTTTACAAAAAATTTGTTGATTGTAGTTTAAAATTGGCTATATATGAACAGTTGTAAGTTATTAATCAGAATAATCCAGGATTACCGATTTGGTTTGACCGCACGAACAAACGAATTTAATTTCTTTAATTGAATCATTCGCATCTTTTTTTAATATAATTTTTACTCCTTCATGGCTTTCTTCCTCCACGGAAATTTTTGTCTTGCCTACCAAATCAGCTTCGGAACTTTTAATAAAATTACCGGAAGATTCACTTAAATCATAATTATATTCTCTAAATAACGGTTCTTCAAAATTATTTTTCATTTGCTGTTATCCTATTTATTATTTCTGGAATTTTATTTAATGGAGCTATTATATCAGCTAGCCCTGAATCTGCAACCGCCTTGGGCATTCCGTAAACGACACAAGTACTCTCATCCTGAACCAAACTGTATCCGCCAAGTTCTTTTAATTTTTTTATTCCTTCTAATCCGTCTTTTCCCATTCCCGTCATAATAATACCAAGCATGTACTTACCGTAAACATCAATAACTGAATTAAGCATTATATCAACACAAGGCCTATGCAATGTATTTGATGGCTCTTCTGAAATATAAATTGTAACAACGCCGGTGGATTTTTTTTCTAACGTCATGTGAAAACCACCTGGGGCAATATAAACAACTCTGTTTCTTACAATTTCGTTATTCTCAGCTTCTTTAACTTCCAGCTCACTTAGTCCATCCAATCTTTCGGCGAGAGACTTTGTAAACTTAGGCGGCATATGCTGAACAATAAATACGGGACAATTGATTTTTTTTGAAATCTGAGGAATAACTTTTTGAAGAGAAAAAGGACCTCCTGTCGAAATCCCAAGTCCTATAGCTTTAAAACCAATTGCCGGAATATTCCCGGTTTGAAATGTCTTGGTTGATAATTCAGAATGGATTTCAGCTGCCGCCTGAACTTTTTTTAACCGCTCCCTTAGTTTCTTTTGATTAACAATTTCTTTTACCTTATTAATCAAATCTTGTTTTATCTTCACAATATTTACATTTACATATGATAATTCTTTAGGAATAAAGTCAACAGCACCGTATTCAAGTGCTCTAATTGTGCTGTCCGCACCTTCCGTGGTTAAAGAGCTTACCATAATTACCGATGTAGGACAATCCTTCATAATTTTCTTTAAAGCAGTAAGACCGTCCATCCTCGGCATTTCAATATCTAATGTCACTATATCAGGCTGTAAAGTTTTTACAAGGTTATATCCTTCCAGACCATCTCTTGCGGTTCCGATTACTTTAATTTCATCATCACTTTCAAGCATTAATGAAATAGATTTGCGCATGAAAGCAGAATCATCAATAACAAGAGCTTTTATCTTTTTATTTAAGTTATTATTCAGCAATTTTATTTATCAATTCGCTTATATCAATTATCATTACAACTGTGCCGTCTCCCATAATGGTAGACCCGGCTATTCCGTTGACGTTGCCAAGATAAGTACCTAAAGATTTTATGACAACTTCTTTTTGTCCAAGCAGCTCATCGACTTTTATTCCAAACCTTTTTTCGGCTAATCCTACAACGACAACGTTCTGCCATATTTTTTTGTTCATTTCTTGTGAATTTCCGTAAAGAAGGCTGTCAATTGAAACCAGGGGAATAACGCTGTCTCTTCTTCTAATTACTTCATTACCGTTTATTGTGTGTATATCTTCAATATGAACTCTGAATGCTTCGATAACTGAATTAAGAGGAATCACTATTATTTCCGAATTTACTTTAACAAACATGCCGGGAATAATTGCAAGTGTAAGAGGTAATTTTACAATAATCTTTGTTCCATTACCAACAACGGATTCAATACTAATAATACCGCGCAGCTTTGTTACATTCGTTTTAACCACATCCATCCCAACCCCTCGGCCAGATACATTTGTAACTACTTCGGCTGTTGAAAAACCCGGAAGGAATATTAAATTGTAAATATCCTGTTTGGATAACTCTTTTGATTTTTCCCTAGATAATAATCCTTTTGAAATTGCTTTCTCTTTAATTATGTCAGGGTCAATTCCTTTACCGTCATCCTCAATTGTTATAATTATTTGATTCCCTTCCTGTTCTGCAGAAAGTCTTATTGTACCGTTTGAATCTTTACCTAACTCTGTCCTTTTATCGGGAGGTTCAATACCATGATCAACCGAGTTTCTTATTAAATGAACTAGGGGATCGTTTATCTCTTCGATTAATGTTTTATCAAGTTCCGTATCCTCACCTTTTATTTCCAAATTGACTTGTTTATTGGTTTCGCGGGCTAAGTCTCTTACCAGCCTTGGAAACCTGTTGAATACTTTTCCAATTTTTACCATCCTTGTTTTCATAACAACAAGCTGAAGCTCATTAGTCATAAGGTCAATTTGTTTTGTAGCATCAGCAAGATCTCTAGAAAATTTTGTGCCTTCATATTCAAGAGCAAATTCCGAATTTACCTGAGATAGTCTGTTCCTCCCTAATACAAGTTCCGAAGCTATATTAAGCAATTCATCTAGTCTTTCAACATCAACTCTAATAGTATTTTCGGTTTTTTTAATAAAATTATTTAAAGTGTTGTCTTTAGATGAAGATTCCTGGATCGTTTTTTCAATTTTAAATTCATCTTTAGATCCCTCTTTCGGTAATTCTCCGTTTACTTCTGTAATTTTTTCTTCCGTATTTTCTTTCGGCTTATCAATATTTTTACTTTCTGCCCGGGTTGGTTCTAATATTTTTGTAATTTTTTTAGCCGGAGATTTTTTTACAACTTTGAAACCGTTTTTCTTCTTTTTTGAAACTACCTTTTTTCTTTCTACTTTTTTTGATTTAGCTGATGCCTTATCCTTTTCATTTTTCTTTTCACTCTTTTGTTCGGCTACCGGCTTTATCTCAATATTACCTCCGCCGAGAGCATTTATTAGATTAGTTAAAACATCAACTGTTTCATCAACAGAAACATCTTCATTCAAGTTTGTTTCTATAGAATAAAGTAATTCCTTTATTTTATCATAGGCAAGTATAATTCCGTCAGACAGCTCGGTTGTTAGAACAGCTTCTCCTCTCCGCAGTTTATTTAAAATATCCTCACAGCGGTGCGTTACCTGAGTAAGTTTATTTAGTCCTAAAAATCCGGATGTACCCTTTATTGTATGAAATGATCTAAAAATGTCGTTAAGAAGCTCGTCATCATCAGGCCTGTTTTCAAGTTCAATGAGGTTAAGATCGAGCTTTTCCAAAATTTCTTTTGTCTCTACCAAAAAACTTTCAACAATCTCCTTCATTTCGGGGTCGCTGAGCATCGAGTATGTATTATTTGAAGCCATCTTTATGAAAATAATTTATCAATTTCGTCTTGTGATGTTTTATTTAAATTTTGATTAACAAGAGAATCGGCTAGTTCTTGCTTTTCCTGTGATTTTGAATATCTTGCTTCAGGATTAAAAAAAGATTCATTTTTCGAATCAAGCGGAGCCAAATCAATATTAGTTATTTCAGACTCATCAAGATGGATAACAAGCGAAGATAATCTTTGACGAACCGATTCAATTAAATGATTGACCGCAGCAAGTTGTTGTGCTGTTATATCTTGAACTTGAAGAGATAAAGTTATGTTGTAGACGTCATTTTTAATTTTTTTAAATACTTCTTGAAATTCGGTTAATATGGAAAGATTGTTATCTAGTTTTTCAAATTCTTCAACCAAATGCTGCTTATTAGTTTTGCTTTTTAATAAAATTTTTATCTCTTGCCAGAGTTCTTTTTTCTTAACTTCTCTTTCGTACGCAGAATTAAGCTCAATTGTAATTTTATCCAAGTCGTTGGAAATTGAATCTGCTATGTCCAATATTTCAGTTGTAGCCAGTTCTGTTGCACTGGATATATTATCAATTTGATTTTTAGCTTTCGGAATTTTGCTGGTACTGTCTTCTATAGAAGTATTTATATCTTCTAAAAGAGGAACAGTTTCCTTCATAAAGTCTACAATACTTTGAATAATAGGAATAAGTTTTTGCCCATATCTGAAGACGTTTTTTAAATCGTTCAGTCTTTCAAACAAATCGGACATATTTGAAATCTGTTTCATAATTATTACTTTCTATACTGCTTGTAAAACTTGATCAATTTTTTCTTTGAGAATTTGCGGAGTAAAAGGTTTGACTATATAATTATTTACTCTTGCCTGGAGTGCTTCAATAATATCTTCTTTTACGCCGCGAGTAGTAACCATTAATATTGGAATTGATGAAATTTTATCATCGCTCCTTATTGCTTTAACCAACTCAAGACCTGAAAGCACGGGCATATTCCAATCCGTAATAATAAAATTTATACTGCTGTCTCCTCCCAGCTTACTAAGAGCCTCTTTCCCATCCCCTGCCTCTATATAGCTATTGTAACCAAGGTTTCTTAATGAATTTATCACTATTCTCCGCATGGTTACGGAATCATCTACCACAAGAAATTTTAGGTCCATATTTTTTCTTTCAATTTAGATATTTTGATACTTCGTAAACTATTCTTTTCGGGTCAAAAGGTTTAATTAGATAGGAATTTGCTCCTATTTCCATTCCTTTTTGAATTTCGTCGTTGCCGGCTAAAGATGACAAAATTATAATTGGTATATCTTTAAACTGATCATTACTTCTCATCTTTTTTATTAATTCAAAACCATCCATGTTCGGCATATTTAAATCTGTAATAACCAGACTTACTTGCTTGTTTGGTAATTTCTCCAAGGCTTCCATACCGTCTACAGCAGGAATTATTTCGAAACCTTTCATTGCCAGGGCAAAAGTCACGAACTTACGTATTGAAGGTGAATCATCTGCCACCAGAATTATTTTTTTCATTTTGAATTATTACTCCTTTTTATAGCCAATTGTCTTTGGAAAATTAATTATGCTAAATGCTTTGGATATCATATGAAGAGTTTCTGCATATCCAATAAATAAATAACCGCCTTTATTCAGCGAATTGTATAGATGGTTAATTACCTTAATTTTGGCTTTCAAATCAAAATATATTAGAACATTTTCACAGAATATTATATCATAGTTAAACATAGCCCGCATTTCAATGTCATCAACAAGATTCAATACCTTAAAAGATGCGATATTTTTTATTTCCGGAATAACCTCATAAGAGTTGCTGTTATTTTTAAAATATTTTTTTAGGTAATATGCAGGAGTATTTCTTATAGAATACTCTTTATACACTGCCGACTTAGCCGTTTGAATTACACTATGATCAATATCCGTTCCTATAATTTCAACTTCCATTGTAGGAAATCTGGGTTTAAGTAAGTCATTAATTACTATTGCAATTGAATAAGCTTCTTCACCTGATGAAGAAGCAGCACTCCAAATCCGGAGTTTTGGTTTTCCTAATTTTGTTTTCGAAACTAAAAGTTCGGGTATAACTTTAGCAACTAGCGCATCTAATTGTGCTTGATTTCTAAAGAAAAAAGTTTCGTTAATTGTTATGGCCTCAAATAAATATTTTTTTTCCTGAATTCCTCCTGGTCTGAATTTTAATAGTTCATAATATTCTTCATATGAATTTAGTCCCAGAAAATTAATTCTTTTAAGCAGCCTGCTTTCGAGCAAATATTTTTTATTATCCTGGAAATAAATACCGCAGCTATCATAAATTAGCCTTCTAAAGTTTTCAAAAATGTTGTTGGGCAAAGTTAAATTACTACTGACTTTAAATTGGTAACCGATTACCGGATTTATAGCAGCATTTGGTAATTGAGTCATATACATTATCTCGGTTTCTATTCTGAACGAATATTAGAATTTTGTTCAAGAAAGAATTTTGCCCTGTCACTTATCATTTCTTCCTTATCTTCAGTTAATTTAATAATCGCATTTTCTGCGGTTTCGTTATGCACATTACTAAGAATTTCCAGTAATTTTAACTTATTCCACAAATTATTATCATTAAGCATCTTATCAATAAACAACAATGCTTTATCTGTATCTATTATAAATAAAAACTCTGTTGCTAATTTTCTTACCTCTTCATCAGGATTGTCAAGAAAATTTATTAATGAATCAGTTAAGTTTATTACCTGCAGTTCGGTAAAAAAATCTTTATAACTAAACTCTTCATTCGCCATTATTTCAAGAGAAAGTTCAAGAAGATTTTTTAAATTACTGCATTCATTATCCAATAGATTTATAAAAATTTCGAAAAATCTTTTGGGATTTTCTAAAAGCTTAGGCTTTATTAATTGATCTATTTCGCTATCCTCCCCGTAAACTTTAATATACGCCTGCATAATATCTTCACCGTCAAAAGCTACAATTAATTTTATTGCTGCTTTTCTGTACTTGGAATCAGCTTCTTCAATAGTTTCGAGAATCGAATTTTTCATTTTTTCATCGAAAGGAATGTCAAGATTATATTTTTCTTTCAATAAATAAATAGATTCAATTATAGGCCATACTAGAGGACCTTCAGTCTTGTTCAACTCAGAGATTAGGAAATAAAATGATTTTTGATCTCCTACAAATCCTAAACTTTCAATCATTGAAAACTGCGTTAAGCTGTCTTCATCATTATATTTCGAGATAATAAAATCTAAAGCCTTAGAATTGCCTATTTTGCCAAGAGCCTCAATTATGGTAGGTTTAAACAATTCGTTTCTATCATAAATTAGAATCATTTGATCAAGAGCTGCATCGTACTTCAAATTACCAAGAGCTTCTATGCATGCCATAATCACATTGTTGTTTTTATTAATCTGCAAAAGCTCTAATATTTCCGGTGCCGCCTTGGGTTCTCCAATTAATCCTAGAATATCTACTATAAATTTTTTATCGTCATCATTGCCCAGATAAATATATTCAAGCATGGTTTCAACCGAGCTGATACCTATTTTTAAAAGTATTTCGCCTGCTAAATTCCTGGTGGAAATGTTAGAGGAAGATACATATTTAACAAGGTGTTCGGGTATTTGTGGACTTGGATTTACCGATAGCATTAAATCAACCGTGTTCCGAACACCCTTGTCCATATCTTCCAGCATTGTACAAATATCTTCAACAAGCTCATCTGTTAGATTCTCGTTGAATAATGATTCTACAGCTGAACATCTTTCTGCAGGATCTCCGGATTTTAATTGTTTTAACTTACCCGTAATTATACCATCATTTCGGGTCATCTTATAATTCTCCCAGATGATTTTTCCTTTTAAATGACTTTTATTTTTACGATTCTCTTAAATTATTATCGAATAATTCAATAATATTTTTAGTAAATCCTTTTATTTCAATTCAATATTGATGCCGTAAAAAAAATTTCCAGAATTCACTAATTTATGAAAAACACTAAAATTAGCTGTTTAATATTAACCAACTGAAAAAAATTGAACATTTGTTAATGGATAAGGCCAAGGTCAAATAATGCAAATGAATCGATGATTAAAATTTTAATTCATTATAATAATAGATTTTCATAGTACTTTTTAAATCGTTTGAGGGTGACCCATGAAAGTATACTATTATAGAAATACTGAAGTTATGAAGAAAAATCTATGACTTTACACTTATTATGAGAACACCCTCATTTTAGTACCCAGACAATTTTTATAATTGGGATATTTATCCGCTACATGATTAAAATCTTAATATTAATTAACGCCGGCCTTATTCAAAAATGAGCTATAGTTTTTATCCGTTCCTTTAATATGATCTATCAGCCAATTTTTTAAGAATGATAAAACTTCCTGCGAAATAAATTTATTCCCGTTTTTAATATCATTTTCAAATTTTACAACTTTTTTTGTAAAGACCTCATGAAGTTGTTTATGTTGCGGCGATTCCGGATAATTATATTTACTCATTAAATTTTCTTCAAATGTAAAATGATATTTTGTATAAGAAACCAGTTCGCTAATAATATTATTTATAATTTCCATCCCCTTTCCCTCTTTCATAGCCGAATGCAGGTCATTAATTAAATTAACTAACTTAATATGCTGATTATCTATATCCTTGATGTTCATACTATAATCATTATTCCAGTTAATTAAGGCCATTTTTCTCCTAGTTTTATTTATTAATAAATTCGTAATCGACAAGAGATCCGACGTTTGTTTCATTATTTATTTTATCTTGATCAATTTTAAAATGAGAGATCAACTTTTCAAGGTTCTGCGTAAGATTGCTCATTCCTTCAGCCGCATTAGCTATTTGCTGAGAGCCTATGGCACTCTGTTTTGTTACATTATTAATTGATTCAATATTTTGGCTGATTTCCTCGGCAGTAGCAGATTGTTCTTCACTGGCAGCAGCAACTAAAACAGCAACATCCGATACTTTTTGTGCGCCTTCAATTATATCATTAAGAACTTCGCCGGCTTTAATTGCTAAGTCTTTTCCGGCATCTACTTCCTGTTTGCCTTTTTTCATTGATGCAACAGCTTCCGTAGTATCATTTTGTATCTGCTTTATCATAACTGCAATTTCTTTGGTAGCTTTAGTTGTACGTTCTGCTAATTTTCTAACTTCATCTGCAACTACTGCAAAACCTCTTCCTTGTTCACCGGCCCTTGCTGCTTCGATTGCCGCATTAAGTGCCAGCAAATTTGTTTGATCCGCAATGTCTTCAATAACCTGAATAATTTCTCCAATTGCATCACTGCTTTTACCCAGGGCTTCAACAGTTTCTGCGGATCTTTTAACAACTTCGGCTATTCTCATCATACCTCCGATTGTATCCTCTACAACTTTTCCGCCTAGTTTGGCTTTATCACCGG
This sequence comes from Ignavibacteriaceae bacterium, assembly GCA_046705645.1. GTDB lineage: Bacteria > Bacteroidota > Ignavibacteria > Ignavibacteriales > Ignavibacteriaceae > FEN-1297. Next base: position 14,460 of record JBJKQE010000185.1, read on the forward strand.
CACCTTTTGCCGTATCAGCCGCTAAAGAAGCATTTTTAGTGTTGTCTAAAATGGTTTTTGTCATCTGTTCTATTGAACTGGCAACTTCCGAGATTTGCTGTGTTTGTTCACTTGCACCGGCGGCCATCTCTTCAACACTAGCCGAAATCTGATTCGATGCACTCGCAGTAGATAGAACAGTTTGACTTACTTTATTAAGTGCTTCCGAGAGTGACGAAATCAGTGAATTAATATTATCTTTAATTAATTGATGATCTCCTTTAAAATCGCCTAAAACCTTTTGTGTAAAGTCGCCGTTTGCCATAATTTTTAATACGTCGGCGGAAGCATATATTGGAGCCAGTACGGCTTCGAGTATTGAGTTAATTCCCTCAATTAGTTTTCCCCATTCACCATCAAATTTTAAGGAATTTCCCCTTACAGTCAAATTACCTTCCTTATTTGCTTTAATCAGCTTGTCAGCTTCATTAAGTAATTCCTCAATTGTTTCTGCTTCTTTATTGAATGCTATTGCCAGTGCATCCTTGTCTGATGCTAAAGGTACTTTACTAATCTTACCTGCTGCAATTTGCTGAGCAGCATAAATTTTATCTACCTGGGCATTTTGCAGGACTTTTAATGATTCGGCTAATTCACCCACTTCATCCTTGGTATTATAATTTATTACAACATCATAATTTCCTAGAGCAAATTCTTTGACTACTTGTTTAAGTCGCTCAAGCGGCTTTGCAATGGCCGGAGCCAGGTAAAAGACTGAAAGAATAAAAATTAATGAGCCGATAATAGAAAAAATCAGTAGATATATTACCGAATTATCTACAGAGCTCTTGACTATTGAGTTGAGTTCACTGCCTTTTTGTGTTAATTCTTTATGAATATCTTCAAATTTATTTAATAATTTTACTCCTACTTCCTCACCGGAAGAAGTGGCTATATCGGATGCCATGTCATAACTCTTTGTGGCAGAAGCACTTAAGATTGCATCTGCTACTAAGCTCTTGTATTGTTCCCAAATATTCTTAACATTTTTTATCTCTTTACTTATACTTCCATCAAGATTTGATTTTGAAAGCAAAGTTATACTGGAATCGATTGATGCTCTTAAACCATAATATGCTTTGGCATTCTCATTAAATTTCCCTGCAAATGCTGGCATTGAAAACTGCATCATTAAATATTGAGTATGCTGGTAATTTGAATAAATACTGCTGATTTGTTCCTGCGGTATAATATATTCGTCAAAAATCTGATCTTTAACCTTTAACATTTTATTTAGTTGCAAAAAGCTGATTAACGCAATTATCACTGAAATTGCTGCTAGAAATGCAAATCCGCCTTGTATTTTTCTTACAAATTTTATATTTGAAAACCAATTCATTTCTATACCATTATTTTAATTAAATGAATCTGAAAATAAATTAATTTCAGTTTTAGGAATAATTTTTTTTATTTCGTTACTGCTGAAGTTTAAAGGTAATCGCAAGAGACAGCTTTACCTTAACCGGAACTCCTTTATCTTCACCTGGGGTAAATTTTACGGACTCTATTCCTTTGACAGCCGCTTCATCACAACCTGCGCCAAGGCTTTTAATAACATTCACTTTATCAACACCGCCGTTTTTATTTATATACACAAGCAGGTAAACCTTTCCTTCAATCCCGGCTCTCTTTGCAATATCAGGATACGTAATATTCTTGTAAATGGCAGTTATTCCACCTTCAGGTTGCGGCATAACTTCAGCAAAAGGCAAATAAGTGTCCTGTTGCTGTGCCAATATTTCATTTGATGAGATGATTACGGTCAAAAACATAATATAAATGAATACAAAACTGAATAATTTCATCTTTATCTTTCATATATTATTTTTTTTCTACAGATTTATTATCGGAGATTCTTTAAATAAGTTGATATTTTTCAGGTAAAAAATGTAAGTAAAAAGATTATATGTTAGGAAAGGCTTTTAATATCAATCGGTAGCAAGAAAATTTTCTTAAGAAGGATCAGTATACTTACAATCGGATTATACTTAATTTAATTAATTATTTAGATTAGGTGTACAACTATTAATTACCAAGCCTGAAGGCAGCAAATTTGAATTAATTTTTATCTCCCACTATCTTTTTAATCAATTTTAATAACTCAAACTTAGTAAACGGTTTAGAGATATAGTGAGTTAATCCCTGTGATAAAAATTCTTGTTTATCATTTTTCATTGCAAATCCTGTAACTGCAACAACGGGTATTTTTTTATAGCCCGAAATTTTCCTAATTTCTTGAGTAGCTTCCATTCCATTCATTCCTATACCTAATCCTATATCCATTAATATTAAATCATATTTATTTTCCGAAGCTAATTTAATGGCTCCGGCGCCATCACCAGTAGTATGAACAGTAAAATATTTATTCAATACATAATTAAGATAATTTAAACTGACTTCATCGTTATCGACAACAAGAATTTTCATGGAAGTACGTTCTTTAAATGGGCTTTCCGTTTGTTTTCCGGTTTTTTCTGTATTTTTTATTTCCTGCTCAACTAAAGGAAATTTTACCATAAAAGTTGAGCCTTTGCCCAGTTTACTTTCTACCGAAATATTTCCATTCATTAATTCAACAGACTTTTTAGTTAAAGTCAGGCCTAAACCTGTCCCTTCGAAATGTCTATTATATCCTTCGCTTACCTGCCGAAATTCTTCAAAGATAATATCCAAACTAGCTTTCGGGATGCCGATTCCGGTGTCTTCTATTTTTATTATTGACCATGATGAATTGCTGCTCATCTCTGAATTAACCTCAATAAAAATTCCGCCGTGATCTGTAAACTTAAGCGCATTGTTAACCAGATTATTTACTATTTGTATAAAAATTCTTTCATCAAGGTTAGAATAAATGTTCTCTTTAATAATGGTTTTTATATATAGATTTTTAGAAATAGCAAATCCTTCAAAGTTTTTCAGAACTTCTTTTATTAATTGACCTATATTTACTTTTTTAAATAAAATTTCCTGTTTATTAGATTCAAGTCTGGCTAAGTCTAATAAAAGATTAAGAGTTTCAAGAAGTCTTTTACCGCTCGAATAAATAGTACTTGCCATATCTTTATGATATTGATTTTTTATATCATCCTTTAATAATTCCGAAAAGCCCAGTATCCCTATCATTGGGGTTCTTAATTCATGACTCATATTAGCCAGGAAACTTGATTTCAGCCTATTCATTTCCTCTGCTTTTTCTTTTGCAGCTTTTAATTCTATTTCATATGCTTTTCTTTCGGAAATATCTCTATAAATACTTAGGACAAGTCTCGAATTATTTATTTCAATTAATGAATTTGATACATCAACCCATAATTTCCTTCCGTTCCACAGTTCAATTTCTGTTTCCTGTTTCCCGATATATTTTTTGTTTTTAACATTTTCCCTAAATATATTAGAAGCGTTTTCGACAGGCTTATATACTACCTGGAAAATTTGCCCTACACATTCATTTTCAGTCTTCTCAAATAAATTACAGAACGCTTTGTTCACTCTTATTATAATTCCATCTTCATTACAAAGCCTCATTGCGTCTTTGGAATTTTCCCAAACTGATCTAAATTCAATTTCCGAATTCAAAATTAATTGTTCATTTTTGTTGCGTTCGGTTATATCAACTGCAGTACCCATAATAGCTTGCCCGTCTTCATAATCAATCAGTTCCGTATATAGAATAGCACTAACTTTTTCTCCTGATTTAGTTAATAAATTATATTCAAAATAAGTAACATCTTCTCCTTTCTGATGTGCTTCATAGTTTTTCAAAACTTGTTCTCTTTTCTCAGCTTCAATTAACGAAATAAAATTAAAGTTATTATTATAAAATTCTTCACGACTATATCCCAAAAGCTCAACACATTTTTGATTTACATAAACTACTTTGCCCTTGTAATTTATAAATATCATATTAGGAGATTGTTCAGCAAGATACCTAAACTTCGATTCGCTTTGTTTGAGCAGTTCAATAGAATTTTTTCTCTGTGTAATATCTTCTTTTACAGCAAGATAATGAGTTATTTTTCCAGAGGAATTGAATATAGGTGAAATTGTAGCTGATTCCCATATTAAAGTTCCGTTTTTCATTTTATCTAAAAATTCTCCCCTCCATTCCTTGCCGGCGGAAATATTCTCCCACATTATTTTATATTCTTCTTTGCTGGTATGGCCCGATTTTAAAATATTAGGATTTTTACCAATAACTTCTTCCCTGCCGTAACCGGTTAACTCGCAAAATCTTGGATTAACATATTCAATCTTCGCATCCAGGTCCGTAATTACTATACTTACAGGACTTTGTTCAATCGCTAATGAAATTTTACGAAGCTGATCTTCTGCATACTGCCGTTCAGTAATATCATGAATTATGGAAAAGAGTACTTTTTTACTGTTTAGCATTATGGGTGATGAATGTACTTCTACGGAACGAACATTACCATTGGCAAGACGATGTTGGAAAACAAAGTAATTGGTTTTATAGGAAAATGCCTCCATACGTTTTGAAGAAACAACCTCCGGTTCCAAAATATTGATATCCTGAACCTTCATTTTTGAAAGCTGATCTAGAGAATAACCATAAAATTTTTCGGCTGCATTATTTGCTTCAATTATTTCACCCGAAAGCGGTTCAATAAGCAGCATTACCGCACTGTGCTGTGAAAACATATTGTGAAACCGCTCTTCACTTTCCTTCAATGCGTATTCAGCTTTATTTCTCTCAGTAACATCCCTTGAGACTGCAACAATATAATCCCGCTCAAATCTTATAAGTTTAACATTAGTTTCTACCGGAAACCTGCTTCCGTCTTTTCTATAGTGAAAACGCTGCGCTACCAAAGAACCTGATTTTTTCACGCCCGAGTCAGGGCTAAAAAATCTTTTGGGATCAAGTTCCCGATCAATATCAAAAATTTTCTTTGATAATATTTCTTCTCTAGAATAGCCTAAGCTTTTCCATGCATTTTCATTAACATCTATAAACTTGCCTGTTTCCGGATCAATAATTTCTATTGAATCGTTTAATTGATTGATGAGTACATTAAAAAGGTATAAGGAAGCTTCCGTCTTTTTACGTTCCGTGATATCTATAGCATTTCCAAGAATAGCTGCTTTTCCTTCATAATTAATAATATTACCTCTATATTCAATATCAACTTGTTTCCCATCAGGAGTAAGAATTTTAAACTCATATTCATTGGGCAGTGAATTTCCCCTTAATCTTTGTATACCCCTTTCCTTTACCATTTCGCGGTCATTAGGATGAACTAATTCCCAAAAATTCATGTTTAATAATTCTTTTTCTGAATAACCTGTTATTTTGATTATGATTGGATTTACATATTTAAATCTATTATCCTGAACAATAAAAATACCCATGGCAGCATTTTCGGAAAACTCTTCAAATCGCTCTTCACTTTCAACTATTTTTTCCAGCAGGTTTTTCTTTTCATTGGAATATTTTAGATCCTCTTTAATTTTTATCTGAGTTCGATAAAATTTAATAAGGTAAAATGCAACAATAATTAACAAAATAATTACGGCAGACAACAAAAGTATAGTATTAAAACCGGCGTTATTCAGATAACTTATTATATTTTCATTAGGTGTAGATACTACAATTTTCCATTTTTCGTTATTTAATTTTATTGTACTGAATGAAGCAGTTTTTTCTCTATGACCTTTTAAAACATATTGCACCGTACCGTTTTTGTTTGCTTCAATTATTTTTAGGTAAGATTTATCTACATGGCAGTTCATACAATTCCCGGTCATACTGCCAACTTTTCGGGTTTCCATTTGAGGATGATCTGATTGAAATAGAACATTCCCCTCGTTATCAATTATCCATAAGGAATAAATATTTTTTTTTAAATGACTCTGTATTCTGTTAAAATTGAAAAAATTATCGGCATTAATTTTATAAGCCACAAAAATATAGGCAGCACTTACTTTACTTTTTCTTTGAGATACAGAATAATTTAACGGAATGTAAACAATAAAATTACTTATTTCACTTTTCTCATTGTTAAAATTTTTTTCATCATCAATAAAATAATTTAATCCGCTCTTTAAATAATCCTTTATTATTTTCGGATCTATTTTGTCGGGAAGTGAATTATTATTACTTGATTTAACCAGAGTACCAAGCTCGTTATAATAAGCTATACTCTCTATGTATGGTTGAAAAGATTTTCTAAATATTTCATCATTTCTCGTTAGTTCAATAAAATCATTTGGATTTTCGTTTTTATAAATGTATTTGGCATAATTTACAATTATGTTTACTCTATCCGCAAAAGTGGTACTTATATCATCGGTTATATATTGCTGGTGATTATTAAATTCAATAAATAACTGTTTCTCTGAAGACTTGTATATTATATATATAAAGAAGAGAACAGATAAAAATAATACACCGGATATCACCAAAATCAATCTATACTTTTTCATATCTTTTCAAACACTTCAAAAAAATTTAAGGCAAAGTGGCAAAATTTATACCAATAATAATATAATTATTCAAATAAAGAAATAGTCTGCAGTATTAAATCGTCTAAATATGAGATTAGATTTGACTTAAAATTATTTATCTTATAAACAATTCGTCATATCCAGTAAAATTGAATAAAAATTTAACTAATAATGAAGATTCGCATAGGTATTAAATCGAATCGGAGTGTAAAATAAAATAATTTCAATAAGAAGTGAACGTTAGCAATTGTTAAAAGTCTATTTTATTCTGATTTTTAGAATTCAACCGGCAATTATATAAATTAACAAAGGTAAAGAATTACTTAAAACAACCTGAAATATTTAAGGGTTATTAAGCAACTTAAGTTTCTTTTTTACATAATGTTTACATAAGGTATTTTATGCTAAATATCTAATTACTTTTGAAGTAGATTATTTACAATTTTTAGCCAGACATATTTTTTCACAAACGGGATAATAAATAGAATAGAAATGAACCTCGTAAATTAAATTGCAGGTAAAATTACTATTACACCATTACTGTTTAGCCAACTCAATTAAGGCATTTAATGCTCTTTCATCATTGGAATTACTTAGACTATAGATAGCACATTTACGTATTTCAAGGTTAGGATTTGTCTTTGCGATTTTTATCAATAGAGAAATACTATCGCCGGAATTTTTTGCAAGGGCATAAACGGCAGTCTTCTTTATTTCAATATCAGGATCATCATCAATAAAATCCTTTAATACCTCTTCCGCTTTTTTTACAGCTTTATTTCCTAAAGAAAATATTGCATCTTTCCGCAGTTCAAGATTGCTGTTATGCTTTGCGATAGAAATAATGTCGTCCAACGCTTCCGGCAATTCCATTGAACCAATACCCCAAACAGCATTTTTACGCACCTCTAATTTATTATCACTTTTAATTACCAGGTTTAAAACATTCAGCGCTTTTATGTTATTCTGCATTCCAAGCCATATAGCAGCATCTGCACGCACACTAGTGTTATCTTTACTTGTTACAATTTTAGTAAGAAAATCTGTCGCTTCTGGCTGACCAGTATGAACTCCGATTGCTGCTGCCATCTCTTTTTTTGATTGGAGTTGAACTTCTTTGTTAAACATACTTATTAGAAAATTTACACTGGCTTTATTATCTTGCACGCCCAACCATATTAAAGGATGTCCGTTAAGATCAAAATTATATGATAAATTACAGATGCCTATTATTTTTAAATCGTTTATGTCTTGTGCATTTTTATTATACATAAAAAGAATAGCAGTTTCTTTATCCGCTGCTTTTTTATCTTTAATTGATGTACCGAAATTTATATTATATGATACGGCTGAAGGGCTATTTTTTTTCTCCTTTGAAATATAGGATTCGAAATCCCGCGCTTTTTGTGTATTAGTAATAATGTCTCTTAAACTGACATTCTTAAACTTATCATTATAGTAAAACGAGCCGATCATTACACGGCGTTTATCATCTCTTTTTATGCTGTAGCCTATCCAGAAATTATTACTAGTACAACTCCCTTGTTTTAATGCTGTATTGAATTGTTTCTGCAGGCCGGATGAAAAATCATTGAGCTTAATTACCGGCTGTGCCTGTAGTATTACTGTCCACACAACTGAGAATAAAACAATTGTGAATTTTCTTACCATCTTTTATTGCCTTTAAAAACATAATAAAAAATATTTAGCCTGCTGCTTAAAATGTTGTAGAACTTACCGAATCGGAAGTCAAAGAATGGTCCGTGTTAATCCGGTTTATTTTGTGCGTAATATTGTTTAGGAAGATACCATTACATAAAGTTTCACTATGAAACATTTAAAAAGAATTTTTATCTTGATATTACTTCTGCAAAATTTTTAACAATGCATCATGAGCTTCGGGCGTATCTATATTTCCGAGAGCAGTAACTGCAGCCTTCCGGACTTCAAGATTTTTATCCTTCTCAATAATATTCACAAGTACGGATACTGCTTCATTACTCTTACTGTTTCCCAGCTGATAAGCTATTACCTTACGAAGTTCGGGTTCGGTAATTGAATTAAGCAGACCGTTCAATATCTTAATGTTTGGTTTGCTGTCCGGATCATTAAAAAGACTATAAACAGCAGCCTTCCTCACATCTTCTGATTTCGAATTTTTAATTATATCCTGCAATGCATCCGATGATTTTTCGGATTTTAAATTACCTATTGAATATACCGCAGCCTTAGCTAAATCTTCATCGGGATCAGTCAGTGCAACTGACTTTAGCATTGGGATAATATCAGCATAATCAGAATTACTCAATGAGTATAATGCTGCTTTGCGGACATTTTCCGCTTTAGCTTCTTTTATTATTTCTTTTACCGCTTCTAAAGATTGTTGGGTCTTAAAATTGCCAAGCGAATATACTGCCGCCTTTGCAAGATCGGTATTAGCTTCGGTAAGCGCTATTGATTTAAGGAATGGTATAATATCGGAAATATCGGAATTTCCCAGAGCATATAATGCAGCTTTCCTGACTTCACTTACTTTCGAGTCTTTCAATATTTTTTTAATTGCATCTACGGATTCTTTATCCTTTATATTGCCTAATGCATAAACTGCAGCTTTTGCTAATTCTTCATTAGTATCATTTATTGCAGTATTTGCCAAGAAATCTGCCAGGCCGGTTTGTTTTGAATTTCCAAGTGAATACAATGCAGCTTCTCTTACTCCCATCGGACGGGAAGACTTAAGAACTTCTTTTAATACTTCAATAGAACCTTTATTTTCATAATTACTTAGAGAGTATACCGCTGCTTTAGCAAGGTCTTCATCTTTATCCTTAAGTGCTATATTTTTTAAAATCGGTATTATTTCCGGCGAGCCTGAATTACTGAGCGAGTAAAGTACTGCTTTTCGTACTTCTGCCGAATGCGATTTTGCCAGTATGTCTTTTAATGCTTTGATTACTTCCGGTTTATCCGAATTGGCGAGTGCATAGACTGCCGTTTTTTGAAGATCGGGATCTTTATCTGTCTCTGCAATTCGAACGAGCTTTTTAAAAGCAGCTGGTGAATTAAAATTGCCCAATGCATAAATAATTTTTTGTTTATATCCCTTGTCGTTAGTTGAATCATATAATTTTAGAATTGCATTAAGTGCTTTTTCATCGCCTATGTTTTGAAGCGCATATAGTGCCGTTATTTTTATTTCTTCGTTATTTTCCTGCTGCAGTTGATCAATAATATGTTTGTATTCAACCTTACCGCCTTGTACAAGCTTCTGACCGATAATTATCATGTCTGCCCGCGCGTTATCCACCCATTTACTGTGTTTATTATTATTTATAAAATCCTGGTAAGCTTTAAAGACGTCTTCAAGGTTATACCCGGCTTTGCTTTTGGAATAACACAGCCAGAAACCTGCATCATCCTGCCACTGGCTTTTGGGATACTGCCTTAAAAAGCTGCTCAGTTCTTTTACGGCTTCATTCCATTTTTCATCCAGCACGAGCTTATATGCTTTCTTATAAGCTGCTGCATCTGAAGAGTTGTCTTCGGAAGAATAGGTATAACTAAAATTGAATATGGTTAAAACTACCGTCCGATTTAAACTTGGTTTGATTGCGGCCGGAACAATAATATAAAATGATAGAACGAGTATTGCTAAAATTAAATATTTTGATTTATGTAACATTATCTTTTCTCCTGTTAAATCTGTTTACTTTCTTTTTTTGATTGAGTATCATGATTTTTAGGATTATCCGGTTTCCTGTTGTTCTCAATTAATTCCTGAATATTTATTTTCAAGAATATTCCTTTGCTGTTTACCATATCCTTAATTAATTCGATGCCTTCCGTGTTATGCTTTGATTCAAGATTTGCAATTTGAAGCATTATTAGTTCAAGGTTGGAAACCAATCTTTTTAGCTGGAGCTGTGAAGGTTCGTTAAGATCTTTCTTTAATACTGTCGCCTGGCCTGCAAGCTGTTTGGAAATCTTCTGCATAAGCTTAAGGTTAATAATTTCATCGTTGTCTTTTACGGGATCGAAATTAGTAATGCCCAACAGTAAAATTTTTGAGCGGTCCAAATAATTTGATACTTCTTTGTTCAAAGCGATTTCATTTATCCCTTTTTTTGTTTTTCCATAATCCGGAGTTACGGTTTTATTTCCTATTGATATGTACTTGCCCATGAAGAAACCCAGGATAAGAAGGGCTAGGCCGCCAGCAAGCTGATATTTCCATCTAGATATAAACAGCAGAACATCGGGAAATCTAAAACGGCGGATATGAATTTGAGATTCATTATTTTTTAAATTCGGTTCCAGCCTTTCCCAAAAATTTTCCATAAAAGATTCATTCGGTTCCTGCCGCTCATAATCTTTTACAAGGCTTAGTGTAGTTTTTAATTCCTCAAAGTTATCTGCACAATCATTACAGGCAGTTAAATGATTACTGAAAAATTTCCGTTCATGTTCATCCAGTTCATTATAGAGTGCTTTTTCAAATAAGCTTTCGCATTTCTTACATTCTTTCATTTCTGTTTCCGTTTATATTTCTTCTTTATAGAAAGCCAGTTCTCCGCGTAGTTTCTTCAGAGCTTTAAAATTCAAACTGCGTACTGTCCCCGGCTTTAAGTCCATTATTTCTACTATTTCGTTAAAGGACATTTCACTGTAGTTCCTCATAATAAACACGGTTCTTTCTTTGTCGGTAAGTTTATTTAAAGCCATTTCTATATTCTTCCTTATGAAGCCTGCTTCCGCATTATCTTCAGGGCCGGTTCCTCCGGAACTTTTTATCTCAAAATCAGTATTGACCGTTTCTTCAATATTATTGCTCTTCTTCATTAACATATAACTCTTCCTTGTTTTCAATGATAAACATGTATTGACTGTTATCCTATAAAGCCAACTGCTGAATTTAGCATCCCCCCTGAAGTTATTAATTGAACAAAACGCTTTAACGAATACATCCTGGGATATATCCTCTGCATCCTCTCTATTGCGTGTAAGATCAAATGCCAGGTAATAGACATTTCTTTTATGTCTTGTTACCAGTTCCTTGAATGCGTCTCTATCTCCTCTGCGTACTCGCTCAATTAGTTCTAAATCTATATCCAATAATCAACTCCGTGTTCTGTGTAATAAGACTCGGTTTGATGTAAAAATGTTTACGCGAATTTAGAATATTTTCATAAAGATTTAGGATAATTAAAAACTAAATGTAGTTCACCCAATTTTTTAATTTTTAATCTTTCTGTTGCATACAATAAAATACTTATTATCCGATTAAGTACTTTATTCTTGTATACAACATAAAAGCACTATAATATAAACAGGAATTTTGTGAAAGTCTTTCTTACATAGAAAAAGATGTGCAACTAAAATTTGAGAAATGCTTCTAATAAAACTATACCGGATTTGAGTTCTCAACCCAACATTAATAATAATTTTAAGTATAATCCCCTCGGACTATAATTTTATCTATCCTTC
>JBJKQE010000186.1:0-7445 GCA_046705645.1 Ignavibacteriaceae bacterium
GTAGTTGTTTCCAATTCCCGCGGAGAGTTTACTTATGCAAATAATAAAAAAGTATTTTATGTTAATGTTTTAAGCAACAAGGTTAAAGTATTAATTATTGCAGGCAGCCCGTCCTCCGATTTGTCCTTCATAAAAAATACTTTAAAATCCGATAAGAATTTTGAAGTCAATTCAATTACACAATTTACCGCAGATAAATATATTGAAAAGAACAATAGGCAGAAATTAATCGACAGTGCTAATGTATTCTTTCTAATCGGCTTTCCTTCCAAAGAAACTCCACCGCAACTGCTGCAAAGTGTTATAAATAAAATTATCAATAAAGACATACCATACTTCATTACATTATCGAGCGGAGTAGATTTCAATAAATTAAAACAGCTTCAAAATGAACTGCCGTTTGTAATTGGAAATATCAGCAATGATTATCTTGAAATTCAACCGGACATTTCTGCTGATCAGATTGACAATTCTTTGCTTCAGAATAACTCATCAAATGTAATTGATGCGTGGAATAATCTTCCGCCTGTTTATCAGCCTAATGTTAATTTGACAGCCAAACCGGAGAGCCAGGTTATTTCGAATGTTAAGATTAATAACATCCCGATGAACAGACCATTGATCTTAACCAGGATATTAGGCAGTAAGAAAGCGATAGCTGTTTTAGCAAAAAATATCTGGAGATGGAAACTTGAAACCGCACCTAAGGATCTTGATTTATTCGACAGGTTTATCATCAGCAGCGTTAAATGGCTTAACTCGAATGATACACATAAAAGAGTTGACATAAAGACTTCAAAAAAATTATATTCTTTAGGTGAACAAATAGAATTCAACGCACAAGTTTACGATCAAGCATTCAACCCGGTTTCCGGCGCAGATGTGAAAATACAAATTACCAACGGAACGGAAAATTATAATGTTAATCTTAATTCCCTAGGCAACGGATTATATGACGGAACTTTTCAAACCAACAAAGCCGGTAATTATTCATTCACGGGAGAAGCACTACAAAACAATAACAGACTTGGCAGTGATAAGGGTAAGTTTAATATTGGAGAAGTGGATATTGAAATGATTAATCCCAGAATGAATTATAATTTTCTTTCTTTACTTTCAAACCAGACAAACGGAAAATTTTTTTACAACTCAAATTATGATCAACTGTTCCCTATTCTGAAAGCATTAAATAAAAAATCATTAAAATATAAAATTGAAGTAAGCGATATAAATCTTTGGTCCAACGAGTGGCTGCTGATAATTGCAGTATTTTTATTCGGATTAGAGTGGTTTTTGAGAAAAAGATCGGGAATGCTTTAATTATTTATTATTAACTGAAGTTACGTAAGTCTTATATTTATATCTTTCAGAGTATTATAAAAGCTTTCTTCATCAATAGGCCGGGACGATGTGCCGGCTTTGAATATGTGACGCTTTTAGCGTCATTTTGAAGATTAATGTCCCTGAAGGGGACAAATAATTCAGCCGAGGGTTTTACCCTCGGTAACAAATCCCACAGTATTTGAGAACCCTGAAGGGATTCAATAATGTATGTTGCGTAACTTCAGTTATTAATTTATGTTGGGTAAAGAATTCTCAATCTTTTTCTTAATCGTAATCTTAATTCAATTTTAAAACCGATTAAGAGTAAGAATAAGATTATGATTAAGATAACAATGGATAAGTAATATTAGATATTAAGTTAACAGAAAAATCAAAGGGGATATTTTTGCAATATTTAACTGAAATTTTTGACTTCTTCTTACCGCGATTTTGTTTTTCATGCAAAAGAAAACTTTCATCAAACGAACATGTTGTTTGTCCCGAATGCCTGGATAAAATCAAATTAGCTGATTCAGATCGTTTAAATATAGAGTTTAATAGAAAATTTTTAGGCAAGAAAATCATTTCAGGTTTTACTTCTCTTTATGTTTTTGAAAAAGATAAAGAACTGCAGCATATTATTCATTCGTTAAAATATAATCAAAGATTTTTGGTAGGAAAATTTTTAGGCAAAATGCTCGGTAACTCCATTAAATCGACACTAAAAGAATGGTCAATAAATACAATAGTTCCTGTCCCTCTTCATCATCTAAAAAAAGCAGAACGAGGCTATAATCAATCTTTTTACATTGCTAAGGGAATTAGTGAAGCGACAAAATTACCAATTAATAATAGTATTATTAAAAGGAAAAAGTTTACAAAATCACAAACTACTATGAATTTGATAGAAAGACAGGATAATATTAATGGTGCTTTCAAAATAAAGAATGGAGAAAAATTATCCGGGAAAAATGTTTTATTGGTTGATGATGTAATAACAACCGGCGCAACAACTAGTGAATGCGGGAAAGTTTTATTAAACAACGGCGCGAATAAAGTTTACGCTGCTTCGGTTGCAATTGCGGATTAAATTCTTTATCTACATTCTCTCCGGTGCGTTAACTCCCAAAATGGTTAAACCATTTTTCAGAACTATTTTTGTTGCTAGTGCAAGAGCTACTCTGGCTTCGGCCAGATTTCTTTCACTTCCCAAAATTCTGCAAAATGTATAAAATTTATGAAACGAAGCAGCTAATTCCTCCAGGTAGCTGCAGATACGATGCGTCTCGAAGGCTTCCGCACTTAATAGTATTTCATCATTAAATTGATGCAGTTTCTTTAAAAGTTGAAGCTCTTCATTTGTCGTAAGTAAATTTAAATTTTCAGTTGATGCTTTTAAGCTTTCCTTCTCAATCATTTTAAGTATAGAACAAATCCTTGCATGAGCATACTGAAGATAAAAAACCGGGTTTTCATCGGATTGTTTTTTTGCAAGTGAGAGATCAAAGTTCATATGGGTAGTTATATTGCGCATGTTAAAGAAGTAACGAACAACATCGGAACCTACTTCTTCCTCAAGCTGATCAAGAGTAATGTAATTAGCTTTCCTGGTAGACATTTTTACTACTTCCCCGCCGTCCATAATTGTAACAAACTGGTGAATCAGAACTTTAACTTTCTCGGTATCATAACCTAATGCTCTTAAGCCGGCAAGTACATCAGGGTAAGTTGCGTTATGATCCGAACCGAATATATCTATCATCAAATCATAACCGCGTTTAAATTTCGTCACATGATAAGCGATATCGGGGAGTCTGTATGTGGGTTCACCGGAAGATTTTACGATTACCTTATCCTGTTCGTTGCCCAATTCGACCAGTTTTAGCCAGACAGCTCCTTCCTTTTCATAAGCTAAGTCTTTTTCTTTAAAAGCGTCAATCGATTCTTTTATTTTTCCTTCTTCATAAAGTGTGTTTTCATTGAAGAAAATTTTATGGATAATTTTTAATCTATGTAAGGATTGCTTTATATCTTTAAAAATTTCGCTTTCTGCTTTTTCTTTAAACTTCCCTTCTGCCTGTTCTTTGATTAATTTATCACCAAATTCATCATACAAGCTTTTAGAAATTTCTTTAATATATTCACCTTGATAATGATCTTCAGGGAATTCTATTTTTTCACCAAGTAATTCTAAGTAACGTAATCTTACAGAATCACCCAGCACACGCATTTGCCTGCCGGCATTATTAAAATAATATTCCCGGTCAACGTTATAACCAACCCATTCCAAAAGGTTTGCAATTGTATCGCCGAATACTGCATTTCTTCCGTGGCCTACTGTTAAAGGCCCCGTTGGATTTGCGGAAACAAATTCAACATTTGCTTTTTTACCTGCAAATTTATCCGAACGTCCGTAACTATCTCCTAAAGATAAAATATCTTTTGTTATCTGTGATATATAAAATGGTGTGAAAAAAAAGTTTATAAATCCGGCACCCGCAATTTCCATTTTCTCAACAATATTAGAATCCAGTTTTAATGATTTAAGAATTTCTTCCGCTATATCTCTTGGCCTTTTTTTAAGCTGCCTTGCTAAAAGCATCGCAGCATTGGAGGAGAGATCGCCGTGAGATTCCATCTTCGGAACATCGAATGTAATATTAATTTCTTTTAAATAATTTAACCTTTTAGCTGCATCGTTAAATATCGTATATAAGTATTCTTTCAAATTATAATCCCGATCAAAAATTAATTAAACCATATAACTTATTTGGAGAAGTATTAATCCTTTTGAACTTTTTTAGGTCTTCCCCTTTTCTTTATAGGTACTACTGTTTCTATTTCCGCCGGATCCTTTACTTCAATTATAGGAGCATCACCCCAAAGTTTTTCAAGGTTATAAAAAGTCCTTGCCTCTCTTTTAAATACATGAACGACAACATCTACATAATCCAATAAAACCCAGGACAGCGCTTTGTATCCCTCTTTATGCCAGCTTCTAATACCTTCGTCCCGCAAACTCTTATCCACTTCGTCTGAGATAGCTTTTACCTGCGTATCCGAATCTGCGCTGCAAATAATGAAATAATCGGACATTGTGGTAAGTTTGCGGAGATCGAGTACTTTTACATCATAGCCTTTTTTATTAAAGATTAATGATGTTATTTTTTCGGTCAATTGTGTTGAATCCAATATATACCTTTTTTTATTGATATGGTTTTAAACTATTAAAATCTTTCCCAATAATAAATGAAACATCTAAAAAATAATTATTATTCTTTTGCTGTATAACATTTTTAGAGCTTACTCCAAGAGTATCGGCTACTTTATAAGCGTTTGTCATCCTGCCTGTTCTATCAATCACAATAGATTTTTCAACATCGAAAGAAATATAATTTCCTATTTGGACAACATCAAAATGATGTTGTCTTAAATAATTAGTAAACCGGTCGGCAACACCGGAAACTCCGCACCCGTTTAATACTTCAACTTGAATTATTGATGATCTTTCATCAATCCGGTTCTGGAGATCTATCTGTCTTTTTCTATCAATTTTAGAAAATATAGAATAAGACATATAAAGAATAATAGCTGTAAGTAAAACGATTATAAAATTAAACGAAACATTTGCAATTGGTTGTTTGATTTTTAATTTAAAGGATAGCTTTTTTAATTGAGGGAATTCCTTCACTTATTCACACCCGGGAAAAATCGAAAAGATATTGGATGATCATTTACCTCCAAATATTTAATTTCCCCAGAAAGGATATGAACTTCCGAATCCGCTGTATAATCCGCCTAACCCGCCGTATGAATACGGAGAATAGTAGTTATAGGGAAGCCTGCTGTACTGAAAAGAAATTGATACGTCTTTCCACGGTCTATAATTTACCGCAGCACGGCTTAAGTAAATTCCATTTATACTTTTTTGAAAACTGCTTCCTAGGGTACTATAAGGACTCTGGACAATGCTTGCTTCAAGCTGAACATTAAGATCTTTATTGAAATCATAAGACATGCTATTTGTATACACACCTAAAGCTAAACCCTGTCCGGCAAAAGTAGAATAAGACATACTATAGGATTGGTTCATATGAAAATTAGGAGAATCAAGAAATCCGAAAAGAGAGGTAGATGGTTTGGCCAAAATTCCATCTTTTACATCCGATGTGGGAAATCCGGAATCTTTAAACTGTGCAAATGCCGACACACTAAAAACGGCAACAAAAATAATCAATAGCTTTTTCATCTTAATATCCAATAAATTCTTCAGAATATTAAAAAAATTGCAAAACAAAATCAATGAATTAATTCTAAAAATAAAAAATAATGTATTTTGAATTACAAAATTTTTATCATTTTATTTTTCTTATCTACTAGCACAACTTTAGGCTTATGTTTTCCGGCTTCTTCTTCGGACATTTGTGCATAAGTTATAATAATTACCTCATCACCAACAGTTCCTAAGCGCGCAGCCGGGCCATTTAAACAAACCATACCGCTCCCGGATGGACCTTCAAGCGTATAAGTTTCCAATCTGCTGCCGGTACTTAAGTTAACCACTTGAACCTTTTCATACGGTAAAATATCTGCGGCCAGCAGCAGGTCTTTATCGATAGTTATGCTGCCTTCATAATAAAGATCTGCCATGGTAACGGTAGCACGGTGTATTTTCGAACGAAACATCTCTCTAGTCATTACAACTCAATTCATTTTTAACGCTCAAATATAGTCAGATTTGTTTAAAAGTTTCAACATTGGTAATTATCCATAAACAAAGGTTTATGAATTGTTATACAAATTTTCTATAAATTTATTTTGAAAACAGATTAAAATTTGACTTTTTGATTTATTAACTTGACAAATAATAAAAGTGTTTTATATTTGTAAATCAAATTATGAAGAACATTAACGGGACATATTATTTTACAAATAATACTTTCAGCCAAAATTATTGGTGGTGGTGGAATAATGTGCAAAATAATATGACCCAGTAATTTTGAGATAAATAATTTTTAATTAAAACCCTTCTCAGACAACTGGGAAGGGTTTTTTGTTTTTAAAGAAAATATGAAAATTGAAAAATTCAAAGAACTAGCATTAAATTATAATTTGGTCCCGGTTTACGAAATAATAACCGCAGATTTATTAACTCCTGTTTTAGCTTATTTGAAAATAAGAGAAAAAGGAAAACAAAATTTTCTTTTGGAATCCGTCGAAGGATCTACTAATCTGGCACGTTATTCGTTTATTGGGAAAAACCCGGAAAAGATAATTTCAAATAAAGGCAAAGAAATATTTATCGGAAGAAACGGAACTAAAGAATCGATTGAGCAGACTATTTTTGAACATATTCGGGAAGAAATAAATAAATATAAACAGCCGAAAATTGATGAACTTCCGGATTTTACCGGCGGAATTGTAGGTTTTTTAGGTTATGAAAATATTTCTTTAGTTGAAAATGTAATTCGATTTGAATCAAAATTTTTTGAAAATCCGGATTCAATTTTTGGAATTTATTACACAATTCTAGCATTCGATCATTATAAACACCAGATTATTTTAATTACAAATGTTAAAATTGAAAAGAGTACTAATCTCGATATCGCTTATCAAAATGCACAAAAAATATTAGCTGATTTAAAATCACAGCTTAAAAAAACAATTAATTATGAATCAGATTTTTCACTTGACGGAGAGATTGCTGAAAATTTTAATCCGGATGAATTTTATAATCAAGTTGAAGCCGGGAAAAATCATATTGTTGAAGGAGATATTTTCCAGATAGTTATATCAAAAAGATTTTCCTCAAAATTTAATGGTGATCTTTTAAATGTGTATCGCGCTTTAAGGATTATCAACGCATCTCCTTTCATGTATTATTTAGAATTTGAAAATGATTTCACAATAATAGGAACCTCACCGGAAGATTTATTAAAAGTGAAAAACCGTAAAACCCAGCTTTTGCCGATTGCAGGCACTAGAAGAACAGGTAAAAACTCTGAAGAAGACAAAGCTTTGGAAGAAAATTTATTAAATGATCCTAAAGAATTAGCAGAACATACAATGCTTGTTGATCTCGGAAGAAACGATCTTGGAAGAGTATGCGAATATGGAACTGT
>JBJKQE010000187.1:0-14674 GCA_046705645.1 Ignavibacteriaceae bacterium
AGTCGGATTGGAAATTGTTTCGCCGGACTGATCCTGTTTTCCATCCGGAGCGACATAATATATTTTACCTGTTACTTTCGGCAATTCGTAAGTCTTCTGAATTGGTCCGTAAGGTCCGCCCGATGGCTGTGCAATTGTTTGTAAAGTACAAAGCATAAAAAATATTAAAACCGACAGTATGGAAATAAAATTAATTTTTCCGGGAAGAATCAATCTCATTTTATTCTCCTTTCAATTTCCTGATATTAAAGGCTGCTTGAATTTCTAATACTAAAAACTTGTAAATACTGTTTATCAAAATAATCAATAATTTTTTTTAATATTTAATCCGTAAAAATTATTTTGAGATTATCTTCTGTATTAAAAACAAGCTCATTATAATATTTTATAATACATTTCTCATTCTCCAAAGATAAATTACAAGAATTGTCGACCAAATTGTAATTGCTATAAATAAAATTGCATCTGTCCATTCTCCGACAGGCGATTGATAATTTAATTGCTTATGAACCATTAAATCATAGACCACCATATTTATTCCTCCAATGCAGCCGTACATCCAAAAACCGGAAACAAGAATGCCTGTTGCAAATGCCCATTTCTTCATTTTGAAAAGGCCGATTCCGGTTATTAAAGCAAGTATTGCTGCGGTACCTTCGGATGCTATCGGTATGGATTCAAGTGGCATTCCGTCAATTATATATTTAGTCCAATATCCCAGCATCATTAATCCTAATAGGAAGATAATAGTTGAGAAAACAATTATGCTTTTTGGTTTTTTATTCTTCATTTTAGTATCAATAGTATTTAATTAAACATAAGTTTAACAATCCGGTTATTGCTGCACCGCTTATAAAGATAAATGAATGAATCGAATCAAACACGTTCGATTCCCACTTTAACGCAATAATATGCAATGCGAAATGCAGAATCCAGAAAACATTAACAGCAATCCAGAGAACAAAATTATTAAATGAAATCACCGTCCATAAATAGTAGAACAAAAACATTGTTATAGGGATATGTGAATACAAAAAAATTTGATATTGTCTTTTTCCGTCAAATTCCCTGAGGAATCCGAACATCCTCCATTCGCCCTGGTAACAGGCATCAAATTCATGCATGAACATAAACATCACGTTTAATAATGATGAGACTATAATCAGTTCTTGCATAAGATTCTCCTTTAATATTGATTGGTCCTTTTTTATTCGCAACTAATTTTTTTTGAAAAAAAATAAGCATCGGCTGCAGCCCATATCCAAAATACAATACTCCATAATGACAATACATCATGAACAATCCTAGGCATCCGATATACCCAAGGTGCTCTTGTCCACGTTAGCGGAATTCTTTTTATTACTATTGGATATGTAAAATAATCCTAAAGTAAAAAAATTATTATAATTAAATAATATTTTTATAGGACAGCCCTAAAAGAATGTATGCATTTTATAAGATTTAAACTCGCTATATTTTTCCAGCAATTCTTTCTCTTCCAGATTTCTCCAGTATAAAATGTTGCTATCCAAAGAATGGAAGATATTAAAGAATATTGCGATTGTATAAACAACGGATAACCGATAACCCAGAAAATCATACCAAGATACATCGGATGTCTTGTAATGGAGTATATTCCATTCGTAACTAAGTGATTTAAATTTTCAACTCCTCTTAATTGAAAAAATGAAATAATAAAGAGTAAAAGCCCTAGAATAAATAAACTCAAACCTGCATATCTTAAAAAAACCGGCACATAAAATTTTACCGGATCGTTCTCGCACATTTGAAACCATGAAATCCATAATAACACCATAACGGAAAATATGACCGAAAAAATTATTTTATTCTTCGGGTTAATTAATTTTTTATATTTTAAGACCGAATATATTGTCCGTATTATGTTAAGTAATAAGCAAAGACAAAAAAGAATGATGAAAGTTTGATCCATTTTATATCACCTATTTAAAATGATATATTGAAGTTTCAATTCACCACTAAGTAATTATTTAATTATTCCATAAACATGAAAAAATCCCTCATTTTTTTGCTTCCCCATCAGAATAACCAGTCAACTCCTACAAGAAAATTATTCATATACATACCTAGAGAAAGTAAAGAAGCAGGTTCATTTGACGATGCGTAACCAAACATGTAGGTTGTATGAAAATTAAATTGATCATTAATAGGAGTTTGAAATTTAATTTCAGTAATAAGGGCAAGACTATTCCATAAAAATTCTAATTTTCCCCCTGATAGAGCTTTCAGCTTGTTTTCATCAATAATTTCCATATTATTCTGATTAAGATAATGTCCATTTCCAGGTCTGGTTACAAGCCTGACAATTGGTGAAGTAATTAAAAGTGAAAAGTATTTCCGTTCACCTAGTTTGAATTCTCCGAAAAGATGGAGATTAACTGCATGAGAAACATACCATGAATCATCATAATAGATTGAATTTGATGTTTTGCTTTCTGTTTGAAGTGTTAAATATTCAAAATAACTTGATAAGCCCGCACCAATATTGAATTGAAGTGGTTTGCCGAAAACATTCCAGGAATCAACCGCATGTGTATAGGCATACGAAATATATCCAATGTAAGGGGAAATATGCCCTGCTTGATTATCAGATGTAATTTTTCCAGTACTAAATAATAATTGGACTGTGTGGCCGCTTTTTTTCTTTTTCAACTGATAAGATATTTCCGAAACGAATATTACACTATTGTAAATATATGGAGATAGATATTTATCCCGGAGATGAAAATCATTAATACCTGCTTTTAATCCCAGCGAACTCGTCGATTCTTGTAAACTCGTCAAAGAATCGTTTTGGGAAAATATTGGAGAAGCAAATACCAACACAAGAAAACAAATAAATAATAAAGTCTTCATAAAATTTCCTGATTTTATTTTCCATATAGCTTAAAATCAATAATCCTAAAGGTTGCCGGACTCAAAAGCCAGTCATCCCCAACCGCACCCTGGTTCGTCATAGTTATAACACCGAAACGTTTTGCAGTAAGCAAATATGCATCGGCATAATTATAGCCGTTGCTGCCGGAATGACTTAAAGTTTTCCCGCCGGCCCATGCTTCATAATTTGCTCCTCCCCAGCCGAAGGCATAAAACGTCCCATTACCGGTTGATACTGCGGGTACAAAAAGAGTACGTGCAGTTTCATCATTAAGCAGATTCTGATGATGACCTGCTTCAACAGTAAGTACCCATTGAATGTATTTTCCCCAGTCTCTAATTGACATATGTAAACCGCCCGCCGGATTATAACTCGGATCGAGTCCTGCATCCGGTGATGCAACTATGGGTGCATGATCCGGTGTATGCTGTAACGGCTGATCTTCTTTACCTTCGATCCCCATTGCCCCGAAATCTGCAGATGTAATACCCAATGGCTTTATAATACGCTCCATAACCAGAGTCTCATAATCCCGGTTAGTTAATTTTTCAATAATTGCTCCGGCTATCATATATCCTAGGTTACTATAGAGAAATTTTCCTTTTTGTTGTGCAGGCGCCTGGCTTAAGGCCCACACCAAACCTTCAATTCTTCTTTCCCTTGGAGAAGACTTTTTCATAATGCTGAAATCGACACTGCGCATAAATCCCGAGCTGTGTGAAAGAAGCTCTTTAACGGTTACATCTTTATAGTCTGATCTCATTAAGTTTGTGTATTCGGGAAAAATTTCGGAAAGGATTGTATTCCAATTTACCAAACCGTCATCCACTAACGCACCCATCAGAGCGGCAGTAAATGCTTTTCCATCCGAACCGAGGTGAAATTCATCATTAATAGTGACATTTATATCACCGCCGTAACGTCTGCATCCTACGGCCTGAGCTTCAATTATTCCGGTATCGGATACAATTGCTGCCGCGAGTGCAGGAAGATCAAGTGCGCATCTTAATGAGTCGAGAATAGTTGCAAATTTTGAATCATGTTTAGCCGGTAAAGGCGAATTTGATCCGTTAGGACCTAAAATCATTTCTTCGCAGGAATAAAATAGTCCTGTAATAATTAAAATTGCAAAAAATACATAGAAATGTTTCATAAATTTTCTCTGTTATATTGAATATCAAAGACCTTTTTGAATTTGTCCCAAACCTGAAACGGATGTTTTTACTACAGGCGGGTTTCCGTAATAAACGATACTGCCTGCGCCGCTGACAACAGCATATAATTCATCCGTAACATGGAATATGCAGCTGCCCGCTCCGTTTACGGTAGAGGTGCATTTTTTTACGGTAAAATTAAAAGCATTAATATTGCCGGTACCGTTAATTATACAATTAAGAAAATCTGCTTCGCCGTTAAGATTTAAACTTCCTGCACCCTCAATGAAACAATATAAATTATCACTCTGTATCGGACTCGTGCATTCAACTTTACCTGCCCCTGTTATTGAAATATTTTCTATTGTTTTAAGAGTTATGTAAATTCTGAGAGTTATATTTGAATAGCTGCCTTCTGCCAAACCTACGGATACTGAGCCGTTTCCTTTATGTGTAATTACTCTGTCTATAATATTATCATCGGCTTCAATCGTAATAGATTGGTCGTCGCCCTGATTAAGATATACTTTGCCTACATTATTTAATGTTATACCGCTGCACTCACTTAAATTTCTGGATTCGGTAACAATTTTCCCCGAACCATAAATTTGTTTGCCGTAATACGGATCATTAACATTTATCGAATTCCCGCATCCGTATAAAATTGCTGCTGTAGTTATGCATATTATTATTTTTACAAATATCATTTTCATTTTATATTCCTGCTATATTTATCTCATTTATTTTTATTATTAATCCTAAACTTTTTCAAAATATTTTGATGTTAATTTTTCGCTTTCAAGCCAGAGCCTTTCCGCAATTGATTTATCATAAGAGGCCTGGGAAGACCTCACCTGTTTTTTGTTAATAAAATACTTACCGCTTATTGTTGCGGCGTCAGATGAAGCAGCCAGATAAAGAATAGTCTCGGCGCCTTTCTCGGGGCTTTTGAAAAAAGGTGAAATCGTTTTATATAAAATTTTAAAAAGAATGTTCGCATCCGGATCCGAATAGATTATATTTGTTGCTACCGCACCCGGATGCAGACAGTTTACGGTTACTTTAGTATCACTTAATTTTTCAGCCAGAGAATAAGTAAACAAAACATCGGCTAATTTTGATTGAGCAACAGCCGATTGCGCTGTATATATTCCGGTCAGGTTTATTTCATCAAAATTTATTTTACCTTTCCGGTGATATTCGCCTGAAACATTTATAATTCTTCCCTGTAAACTTTTTTTTATCAAATCAAGAAGAAGATTTGTTAATAAGAACCTTGAAATGTAATTCACAGCGAAAGTTGCTTCTATCCCGTCGGCAGTTATATGTCTTTTGCTAAAATGTGCGCCGGCATTATTGATAAGGATATCTATTCTATCGTATTTATTTTTTATTTCCGATACAAGATTGTATACGGATTCCTGGGAAGACAAATAGGCGGTAAACAAATGAATATCATTATTTCCTGTTATAGATTTAATTTCTTCAATCGTCTTTTCGCTGCGGACATGGTTTCGTGTAGTTAACAAAATAGTTAATCCGAGTTTTGCCAATCCGATTGCCGCCGCTTTCCCTATACCGGAATCTCCTCCGGTGATAAGGCATATTTTATCTTCCGTTAAATGCATACTAGAATTTCCCGAATTTAAAAGTCAGCATTGCCGACGGCCCTGCCAGATCACTGTTTTTAAGATTATCAAAATTTTCTCCGGAAATAAACCTGTAACTAAAACCGGCATTTATTCTCATAAAACTTATTACGTTTAGTTCTACATTTAAGCCGGGTTCGAATACAAAAAATGCGTCGCTTGGCGAATTCCAATCATTTGAATAAGTATCTTCATTCCAGATTGATTTTCTATATGATATTCCTCCTGCACCAATGAGCGTGCAAACGGAGAAATGAGTTAAACGATCGGATTGAATAACATACTCAAGTTCAAGACCTCCATAACCAAAATTCAGGTAGGGTTTGTCCGGCCAATAATAAATATCCGGATAATTATTTGATTGAATATTATTAACAAGTCCGTAACCGCCTCCGCCTATAATAAAAGAATGATTTATTATCCATCCTCCTCTTCCGCCGACTAATAAAGCCGGTTCTCCTTTTATCTGTGTATATTTTATTACCGGTCCTCCGAAACCGCCGTGTGTTATATTGCCTTTACTTATCAGCGTTTCCTCTTGTGCAAAAGCTTGGCAAATTATAATTAATGTTAATACGATTGTTGATAATATGGTTTTCATGGTTCCCTCTTTCATTAAAAATGCAATGCGAAAGTAACCAATATTATTAATCTTGTCGTCTTAGCAGATAAAATCGAACGGCAGTTGTTGTCTTAATAAGTGCAGTTGTACATAATATGGTAAATATTGATGATGAATGGTTGATTTGCGTTTTTATTTTTTTTAAAAAGTCAGATGATCCGTTAAATAATTTTTGCGTCCGGCTGATTTACAAAAGAAATATTACAGCAGATTTTCATATGACAATGATTTTTTATATTCCGTAGGAGTCATTCCCGTAGCTTTTTTAAACGCAGTATTAAAAGATGATTTCGAGTTAAAACCGACTTCTTCAGCTATCGCAAGAATTGTCAGCAATTCTCCTCTGGGATCTACCAGCAGCCTTTTTGCCTCTTTTATACGGTAATAGTTTATAAAATCAAAAAAGTTTTGGTTCATTCTTTCATTTATTATCTGAGAGACATGATGCGGGGAAATTCCGGTCATATCGGCCAGTCTTTGTAAAGTTAAACTGCTTTCCAGGTAGGGTTTTTCTTGATTCATTGCTAATTTTAATTTATTCAAATATAAATCGGCCTGCTCGTCACTTAATGTAGACCATTCATATTTTTTAGATTTTTTATTATCTGTTTCATAAGGAAAAATAATCGGCTGCCTAAAACCCCAATATCCAAGGCCAAGTATGGTTATTGAAACCAGCACCGGGATAATTGAATTAAAATATTCGTCTATATTTAATCCGGCGTAATATAAAATCAGAAAAATTCCTACGAGGCCGAATATCGTTCTAAAAAGAATAACCGTAAGATTAAGCCATTTTAGATTTATATTTTCAATTGAGGACAAAGTCGATTTTATCTTTAATTCATGCTCTTTCAAAATTTTCTTTATAAAATATATATATATAAATATGTGTATTATCTGGATAACAAGTATTATTCTGTAGACATTGCCGAACAATTGAATATTTTTGTGCAGAAGTTCGCTTCTAGGATGTGCTATGCAACGATAAATATTCAATAATATTACAAGAATAAAAGGAAGGAAATGAAGAAGTGATATTTTACCAAACCTAAACTCTTTTTTTACGAGCGCTAAGACATAAAAATAAAATAACGGACCGAAAAGGAATATCACGGTAGGCAGAAATTCTATAATTAAAAACCATTGATTATGCTGTTCGATTCTTTCAATCAGGAAACCGGAGATACTGATTGAGAAAAAAATCATTAAAAGTCCGAGCAGCCGGTTGGCTTTAATATTTCCTCTTTTAAGTGTAAGCAGAAGTATTCCGACAAGAACGCCCTGCGTAATCCCAAGTGATATTATAATAGTAATGAAATCCATTTAATGAAATAGATCTTAACTGGTTTTGAAATTAAATTATATACAATTTCCTTTACAATCGGTTCTTTAAAATTTTCTTGATAAAAATGCTAATTATTATGTAGAGTGTTAGTAATAAGAACTTAATTATAATTCGTCCCTTATAATCCCTTTTTAAAATATAAATAGAAATATCAACCGGGCTTTTAACAGCATTAAAAATAAATAGTTATTGATTTGTATAAACTCTCCTGCTGTCTCAATATTACATTTAACAAATGCTTTAATTAGCGGGATTGAAAATAATCCGGCGGTTATTTCCTCCGGGTCAAATCTAGATTCATTAATAACTGTCAGCATTTTTCTCCTCCTGATTAAGCTCGTAATATTTTGAATTTGCATTTTATGCAGTATATGAAAAGCCCTCCTTTACATTAAAAATCAAAACACAGCAGTCTATTATATTAAAAATTTTAATTTTTTTACAATATAAACAGATTAAATTTTTGTTATTAAATAAGAAAGCGCTTGGTATTAATTAGCTCTAATCAAAACTTGATAATCATATAGCAAAGTTCAAAAAGATTTATATTCAAAATATGTGCGTATTATGATGAAGAATTACGGAGAAAGAAAAATAGATTAAAGATAAGATCAAATATTAAATATATAATACAATAAATGTGTGCCTTAATATAAATAAATTTGAGATGGTTTTTATAAGGTCAGCATCAATTAAAACATATATAAAAAGTTTACTAAAAATAGTTTCTCAGTTACAAAAACTTTATCCTCAGAAGAGATTTACATTTGAGGGAAGACTTGGTGGTGATATAGGCGAAGTACTAGCAGAAGATAACTTTTTAATTAAATTAAATGACGGTCTCACAAAACATAACGATGCTATGTGCAGAGACGGCTCTATGCGAAAAGTACAAATTAAATCCACAATGAAAGACTCATTATCATTTCCACGCGATCATGTGCCAAATTACTATTTAGGAATTAAGATAAATAAAGACGTTACAACAGAAGAAATATTTAACGGACCGGGTAAAGTAATTAAACAAAATATAAAAAATTATAAACCCACTAGGATAAATCTCTATGTGTCTCAAATAACGCAATTAAAAAAACTAAGCAAAGATGTACCTGCAGATCAACATATACAGAAACGAAAGTAAAAAATTTTGGATTTAGAATATTTCTTGAATCAATTGGAATTAAGGTGCTGGAGTTTAAATATCTGGAAAAGCATAATTAATAATTAAAAATGGTGATTGAAACAATTAATTTGTTCACTTTTGATGCATCCAGCCGGACGCTTATGAAGGACTCATACGGAGAATTCTTTAGGGAGGACCGGCTGCCTGTCGATTAAGAGTTAATATTGCATGATGCTAGATTATTATTTTTTTATCTCACCTGGATTAATAAAACTTTCATAATGCTAATAACAGATTAGAATAATATATTTTTATATTAGTCCAAGTAGATTAAAAAAATTTATACTACTTTATGAAAAATTGGGAGCTTACGCTCCCAAAAATCATTTAAGCAATAACATTTTCTTCGTTAATTTATTACTTCCCGCTTTCAGTTGATAGAAGTAAACGCCGCTTGAAAGATTTGAAGCATTGAAATCAATTTTATAATTCCCTTCACTTTGATATTGATTTACAAGTGTTTTTACTTTTAGTCCAAGCTCGTCATAAATTATTAAGGTTACGTATCCGCTTCGGGAGATTTTGTAATTTATA
Source organism: Ignavibacteriaceae bacterium (assembly GCA_046705645.1). GTDB lineage: Bacteria > Bacteroidota > Ignavibacteria > Ignavibacteriales > Ignavibacteriaceae > FEN-1297. The sequence continues at coordinate 9,408 of JBJKQE010000187.1, forward strand.
GTTGTTGTCGGATTGAACGGATTCGGATAATTTTGCTCAAGATTGAAAGTATTGGAAATATTGCCGCGAGAGTTATCTATTCCGGTAATTGTTTCATTATTAAACTGTAGCCCCCAGCCATAAACGTATCCATAATAACCGTTAGCTGTTTGTGTCATCCGCAGCCTCCATTGTCCGGCTGAACTTTTTCCCGCAAATACTTGGTTCAAAAGCGAGTGAGGGCGAATAGTTGGTGTAAACGACAAGTAATTCCGGCTCATGCTGCTGTCTGCATTATCATCGAAAATTGTTGTCATTCCATTATAAGGTTCATTCTGAGAATCATTATTCCAGAATGTTAAAGAATCACCGTGAGGAGAGATTAGAGTGAACTGGAGGCTTCCCTCGTTCTCGTGGTTGAAAGAGAGAAATACTTTTAAATTTTTGATTGTTACATCATGAGTAATCGTCAACGTATCTTCAAATGATTCACCGTCGGTTCCGCTTATAGGCAGCCTATCCTGCAGTGATTTTAAATAGTAACCATCTGGAAATGACCCTGGCGAAGATGGGTCACGTGTAAGAGGAGATATCGGAGTTGAGAAACCAGATCCTAAAGATGAAAAACTTGCACCAAATCGGAGAGATAAAGCTGGGCCGGATAGAGTCGTAGGGTAAACTGATCCATCAAAACTGTAAACCAGTTCAATATTTGACGGGGATCTAAGGTTCATGTTATCGATGGATGTAAACATCCCCTGCTGAATATCTTGAGCTGTTTTTGCGTAATTCGACAATCGAACTTCATCAATGTAACCAGAATAAAAATTTGTTTTTGCTGCAGATCGGCCTATACAGAGTGAATCGAAGACTGTTGTTATCGGAGCAACAGTTGCACTCACTCGTAGCTTTCCATTGATGAACAAATTTGCTAATGCCTGTATTCCATTATATGTATATGTAACTGCAACATGTGTCCATTCATTACTAGGTAGTATCTCAGCATATTGAAAGAATGTATCTTCTGCTGTAAACCCTAACTGACCTGTTGGAGAAAGATATAATTCATATCCGCCATTACTAGCATTTGCCCTGGATATAATAGACTGTTGTTGACCGGAGGCAGAGTTGAAGGGATATATCCAGGCTTCAAGTGTAAACGGACCTGTTGCAGGAAGGTTTGCATTGTTTTTAACGACAGCATAATCTCCTTCGTTCAGTGCGAGCGCATCGTTTAGGCTTATATATGAGCTGGGGGCATTGGACATGTCTACATCAATTGCACCGCGGTTAAATCCATTGTTCCCTTTGCCGGACTTATCACTGAGATCGAGGTAATGTTCAATATGATTGGTGCTCTGAAAAGTAAGTGAAAGGACAAGATTCGAGAAATATGCAGATTCAGGCCCAGGAGATAGGGATAAAAAACGGAATGCACTGAAGCCTAAGTCACTCAGGGGGATGTTCCACATGCGAACCTCATCTAGTATCGCAGGTTCATAACCGTATATGCTTTTCCCGATGATAAGCGAATCTGTTCCGGCTGAAGGTACTTCAGCTATGTTAACGACAATAGTTGTGTCTAAAATTCCATTAATATAAATGGCAAAAGAATTAGTCCCATATCGCGTGACTGCAACATGGTTCCATTTTCCATTGTTTATTTTAGTTTTTCCCATTAGTATTGTGGAGTTATTCGATTGAATTCTTTCAACACCGTTGTCGATGAGAAGTCGAAATTCATCAGTACCGGCAACTGTAACGACACCTGAAGATGTCGTTTTTACCCATGCTTCCAATGTAAACAGCTTAGTAAAGTCTATTGTTGAAGAAGGCGGAACAGCGATATATCCTTTTCCATCAAAATAAGCAGCTTGGTTCCATACCATCTGTGCCACAATTTGAAAGCTGGAGACGATCATTATCAGCACTAGAATGAGAACAGCTCTGTATACTTTGTATTGCTTCATAAAATAATCTCCTTTTATGCATTTTATATCTTTGTGTCTGTTTGTAATAGAATTATTATTTCATTAAAATAAGTTTCTTAGTGAAAGTGTAATTTTTCCCCTGGTTATTTGGTGTTGCAGAGATTCTATAAAAGTAAACACCGCTTGCTAATTTTCTTCCGTCGAACCTCACAGAATAAGTTCCCGCATTTTTTGAATCCAATCAACCAAGTTTGCCACTTCTTGCCCAACAATGTCATAAACTTTCAGGGTTACACGACTATTTACTGGCAATTGATAATTGATAGTTGTGCTTGGATTAAACGGATTCGGATAATTCTGTTCAAGCTTAAATTCGGTAGGCACGGAAGTTATGGAATTTCCTTCAATACCTGTTACGTTATTAATCCTTAAGCCCCAGCCATATAGAAACCATGTATTTCCATTGTACAGATCGATAATTATTAATAGCCATATTCCTTGCGAATTTTTACCTGAAAATGCATCATTCAAAGAATTATAAGGCTTAATACTTGGGCTGAAATCAGTATACGCGCCGTTTATTATTTCATTCTCGGATTTATCATCAAATATTGTTATTAAATTATTTACATTATTAACACCATTGTTTCTATTCCAAACTATAACGGAATCTCCGTCAGGAGAAAATAAAATAATTTGTAATTCGGAAAGATTCTGATGATTGAGTGCAATAAACATTTTAACATCCGATATGTTTGAAGTACTTGATACATTTAAGCTGTCAACTTCCATGTAGCCTGCAGTATTGAATTGCGGTATTCTTCTTGATGCTGGCTTAAAATAGTAACCTGTAGGAAAATTTTCAGCACTTGAACCTAATATAGGCGAAACCGGAACGCCGGCAGTGACAGTAGGAGTTGAATATATTGCATTTCCTTTTAAATAATAATATTGCCCATTTCCAGTAGTTGAGTAATTTAAAAAATCAAAATTTAAACTAACAGTTGAATTAGGTGGAGCCGATTTGTTGTTAGAGTCAATTTCTTTAAGCATATCATTAATAATATCCGATTGATTTTTAGCATAATTTGAAATATTAACGGCGTCTATGTAGCCCTTAAAATAATTATTGCTATAACTTGCAGCTCCTATGAACAATGAATCCTTACCGGCATTTGATGGAATTCCAAAATTAAATTCCGAATCAAGCTTACCGTTAATATAACGAACACCTAACTCCGAGCTGTTAAAAGTAATTGCAAGATGTGTCCATTGATCGGATTGAATTGTTGCATTGGATGTTCCAACGGCATTATTAAAAATATAATTTAATTTACCGGTGTTTCCCAAGTACATTGTATAATTATAACCTTTGCCTAAAATGTATTGTGTCCCCGAAGCAGAATTAATAGGATAAACCCATGCTTCTGCCGTTACCGGTCCTGAAAGTTCTATGTCAGAATTATCAGGCATTACAGTTTAGCCTCCGCCATTACTTGTTAATTGAAGCGCATTATTTATTGCAAGCGTTTGAGAAGGCGAGTTTCCTAAATAAGCCGGTTCAACATTCCTAGGATAATAAGAATTATAGCCGTCATAAAAATACAAATTGTTACCCGAAGCAGTATAAGTAAAATCAAAAGTACAGAACATTACCATACCGTTTCCAAAATTTTTATTAGAAGAGTTATTTAAATAACCCCCATAAGGATTTCTAAAATTATTATAAATTTCCGTTAATGATAATGCTCTCTGCCAAATCCTTATGTCATCAATCATTCCTTTGAATGGGCCATATATCGAATTGTCGATATATAATGAATCGTTGAAAGCGAGTGCGCCTAAATTTGTTCCGGTAATTGAAGTATCATATAAACCGTTTATGTATACACTCATTAATCCGCTTCCCGTATAATCATAGGTACATGCGACATGATACCATTTGTGCGTATCCAGCAACGCTGTAGCACGTGAGTATATTTTAGTATTATCATTCGTCTGTAATCTTATTTTGAATTTAGCCCCAACCTGCTGGATCATCAGTCGAACGTTTGTTTTTCCAAACAGTGTTCCGGTCAAATTTGTATCCGCATTAAACCAGCATTCAACTGTAAAGCTGCCCGATAGGTTATTTAATGATGAATAAGGCACCACAAGTACATAGCTGCTGTCTGTACCGTTAAATTTTGCCGCAACATTCCAGTATCTCTGAGCATAAGTTTTCATGCCAAATAATCCGAATATTATTATACAGATTAACAGCATAATATATTTTGTAAATAAAACTTTCATATTTTTCCTTTTAATATTTAAATAAAATGGGCTTATGTATAGAATTAATAAAAGGCTTTTCGACTGATTATTACCTGCTTTTTTAATGACACAAATCTAAAAATGACTTATTTATAACAGATTATGTTTTATATGAAAAAAACATAAATATTTTATACAAGTATCCGCCGGGAAAAGGATAAGAATTAATTATTATTTTCTGATTTAAAAAGACGACACCCGCTCATCTTATGGAAAAGGAATGCTAAATTTTAGCTTTATTAAAAGATATAATAGAAATATTTCACTTAATGATTGCTAAATAATAACAAGAACTTTTAATTATATTTTTCAAATTACTGCAGCATAATAAGAAAAACGAAATAACAAAAACAATAGGTAATTATACCTATAATTTTGTTTAAGCAATTGTCAATTGCATAAATCACACAGGATATAAAGTTCAAAGTTACTAATTAAAAAACAGCAGAATAGCTAAAGTATTATTAAATGATGAACAAAACTTAATCGTTGACTTAAAATAGATTTATTTTCTTTTTAAGTATCCGGTGCAAATACAATTATACTTGTCTTTACTTCAACAGAATCATATTTTTTGTACATACAAAATTTCCCGCACTTATTTTATAGAAATAAATTCCACTTGATAGTTTAGAACCATCAAAAGTAACTTCATAATTGCCTGGCTGCTGTTCCTTATTAACTAAAGTTGCCACTTCTCTTCCAAGCAAATCATAAATCTTTAAATTCACCAAACCGCTGACCGGCAACTGATAACTGATGACTGTACTCGGGTTGAAAGGATTTGGGTAGTTTTGAAATAAGGAAAAATGTAAAGCAGAAATTTTTTTAGTATTTACTGCAGTAGTTGTCGCTTCCCAGGTATAAGTTATTTTAGAAGTATTAAGAAGAACAGATTCTATTAAATTATTATCGGCATCATAAGAAAATTTATCCACTATACCCGGAGATGGATACCATGTCGAACCGTTCAGATCCCAGTATAATTCAATATATTCGATTAGATTATTTTTTCCATCATACATAAAAATGGCAGAATCCTGA
>JBJKQE010000188.1:0-6968 GCA_046705645.1 Ignavibacteriaceae bacterium
ATTAAACTGGATTTAAAACTTGGAAATTCTTATTCAATTTTTGAAAACAGAATAATTTCCGATTTTTCAAAAGAAGGTAAAAAAATTGTTCCGGCTGATTCATCAAAAGCAAATGCTTTAACATTAAATTTTGCTTGTGAAAATGCCTCCGTAAATTACGGGAAAATGTACAGAGACGGATTATTCGGTGCCTTTCATATACGAAGAACAGTTTCTATTTCCGGCAATTATATATTCCCTTTTTCAGAAGCAAAACTGCGTAATTTTGATTATTCAATAAGTGATACTATAAAAGCAGATCAAATTAAAACAATAGAAAATAATTCTTATCCGTTTACAATGGGGCAAATACCTTCTGAGCCTTTCTTTCCCAGTTTAATTGAGCCGGTAATTGCTGTTGGCGCAACAGCTTTAGCAATAATACTTTTCTTTACTGTGCGCAGTAAGTAGCAATATTTACCTTTGATGGGGCATAGAATTTAATTATTATTGTAACTAAAATTTTTGAAAAAACAACTTAAATACGGAATGAAATATTTAATTCTAATATCCATAGTCTTATTAGGATTGTGGGGATGCGGGACTACAGTCAATACGTCGCTAATGGGTCCAGGTCAGCGGCTTGATTATGCAATCAAATTATATAATGATAAAGATTATCAAGAGGCATTAAAAGAATTTCAAACAATAGCCCTGCAATACCCGGGGAATGTTGTGGTTGATAGTGCACAATATTATATAGGTGAGTGTCATTATCAAAGGGAGGAGTATATTTTAGGCGCTTATGAGTTCAGCAAGCTTGTTAAAAATATGCCGGCCAGTAAATTTGTGCCGGATGCCCAGTATATGCTGGCTGAATGTTATTTTAAGCTTTCACCTTATTATGAACTGGACCAAAAATATACCAAGAAAGCAATTAGTGAATTTCAAGCTTTTATAGATTTCTTCCCGACAAATCCCAAAGTACCCGATGCTGAGAAAAAGATTGCCGAATTAAATGACAAATTAGCTCATAAAGAATACAACACTGCATACATATATACCAAGCTTGAAGATTATGTTGCCGCTACAATGTATTATGATTTCGTACTGGATACATATCACGACACAAAATATGCACCTTTAGCATTATACGGAAAAATTAATGTTCTTGTCATCAGAAAGAAAGATAAAGAGGCATTAGAAAACATAACGCAATTCATTGAAAAATATCCGAACGATTCACATGTTGAAGAACTGGAAAAGCTGAAATCCTCTCTTGAAGAAAAAATATCCTCCGGTAAAAATGGCAAAAGCTAAAAAAGTAAGTGAATCAATAATTACAAAAACGGAATTAGTTCTACCCAATAATACTAATCAATTAGGCAAGCTGCTTGGCGGTCAATTAATGCACTGGATTGATATCTGTGCAGCATTATGCGCAGCAAAACATAATAATAAAATTTGTGTTACAGCCTCAGTAGATAAAATAGATTTTCATCACTCTATAAACATTGGTGATGCCGTAACTTTAGTTGCTTCGGTAAATCGAGTATTCAATACTTCAATGGAAATTGGTGTAAAAGTCTATGCCGAATCATTTAGAAAAGGAACAAAAACTCATAGTAATTCTGCGTATTTAACTTTTGTTAGTGTCGATGAAGAAGGCAAACCGGTTAAGGCTACAGAAGTAATACCTGAAACAGAAGATGAAAAAAGACGTTATGAAAAAGCTCTACAACGAAGAGAAAATAGGCTTAAGAATAGAGTTTAGCACGATTAGAATATTATTGCTTGCCTTTTTCTTGTCGGAGGAAATTTTTTCACAAATACCTATTAACGGTTTTTGCCGTTATAAAAACTTTAACGTTGAACCAAATTTTAATTGTCTTTTCTCTCTCAATTATAATAATGATTCATATTCAGATATTATCTTATATAATCCTCAATTGAAAAAACTAGTTTCTCTATCGGGCAAACCGAACAGTTCATTTGATGCCCCGGTACTATCGAAAATACCTTTTGAAATAACTAAATTTCAAAACCTTGTTGAAGAAAATAAAACTGTAAAAAGATTTGCTTTCGCGAGCAGACAAAATCATAGAGTCGGCATATATTCTTTTAGAAAAAACGGTAAAGCTATTTTAACAAATATTATTAAGTTTAATTCTTATCCGGAAAAAATCAGCACTTCCGATGTCAATCATAACGGGAAAGATGAAATACTTGTAAGCGGTCCGGCTTTTAACGGACTATCAATAATTTCACAAAACGGCAGATCATTGATAGCCAGAAAAGTTGTGGAAAATATAAGCTTTTCTCAAGCGGTTTTTGCTGATTTAAATAGTGACGGTTTTAGCGATATAGCTGCTTTTAATCTATTAAATAATAATCTCGTCTTTTTTTATAATGATGGTGTTGGAAGATTTAATCAAGTACGGACAATCCAAATGGATCAGCCCATATCCTCACTCCATGCTGTTGATATGAACCTTGACAGCTATACCGATTTGATTTTTGTAAAGGGTAATTCCATTATTATAATGTACGGCGATTTTGCTTCATCTTATGATTCGGTAGTTACAATCCAGACGCATTATCACCCCGACCAAATTATTACGGGAGATTTTAATAAAGACGGTAAAATTGATATAGCATATATTAATCAAGAAGAAGGGATTCTATCTATAATTTTTTCAAAAGGTGAAAAAACTTTTTATCCAGAAATGATATATTTAAAGAAAGATAGTTTAAGTAATTTAATTCCCTTTTACAGCAAATTTATTAATGGAATTGCTTTAATTAGCCCTGACGGTAATTTATATACAATAACCAATCTTCAGTCAATTTCAAATAATATAAATATTTCTACAGGCGCAGAGCCCTCAGCTATTACGTTTTTTGATAATGATAATAACGGCATCTATGATATTTGTTATATAGATAGTTTTACTAAAATGCTTAGTTTTATAATCAGAAATACCTCCGGTATACCCAGCTTATTTTATTCTTATCCCCTATTCCAGAACCACAAAAATATCATTGTAGATGATACTGATCCGAAAACAAAAATATTCTTTTGTTTTACTCGGGGTAAAAAGCTTATAGAGATTTTAAAAGTAAATTTCAAACAAAATAAATTTGAAAGACTGACGGTATATTCTCCCGGAAAAATAGAAGATTTAAAAATAAAACCCGCCGGAAATATTTTTGACAATATATATGTTTCTTATATAAAGAACGGCTTGTTGGGATTAAGTATTATGGAATACCGGGATTATAGATATACATATACTAATTATTCAAATTTAGCCTCCAATGTTTATTGTTCTAATGTAACTATGCAAGATGGACCTGGAGTTGTATACTGGAGAAATAACGGTAATTCTATTTTAATGCAGCAAATAATAATTGGAAATCAAGTTAGCGGCAACAAAACCATCTATCTAATGAATACTATGGATAGCCTTTCAATCTTTTCCTATACATCATATCTTTATAATAATACGCAGGAGTCTACAATTAGCTTTTTTTATAGGAAGGGTCGGAATTTTGCATTAATTTCAAATTATAAAAATCCAATAAAAATAAATAAAAGTGATTTTTCGGAAAACTTTAAAGTCGACAGTTTATCCCAGCTATTTTTCGGTAAAGCACAGTTAAACGGTATGAATAAATTATTTGTATATCTTCCCTATAAAAACGTAATTTTAAGGTTAGATTTCTTGAATAAAGGAAGAAATTTGACCGCAACAAAAATTATTTCGGTTGATAATGTATATAACTATTTCATCAAGAATATGAGCTTTAATCACTTTTACGTGGTTTATACTGACAAAATTGATAATTGTATAAGATTCAAACAATTGTAAATATGAAATCGATTTTAACTATTATTTTAGCTTTAATGTTTTTATCTCTAAGCAAAGCTCAATATTTATCACAGAATCAGCTCGATTCTTTATATAATAAAGTAATGCAAATAAGAGAATCTTCATTAAATAACACCGGCAATAAAAGTGTGCAATCAATTGATACCGCACATATCAAATGTGCCTTTGGTATAATTAGTCAAATAAAATTAAATTTTGACAGATTCTCCCAAACACAAAGAATAATGCTTAAACCTCTTTTTGACAGACCGGTAACTGATACAAGCTTTGTTACTCCGAACGGATTTTTTAGAGTTCATTATGATTTAACCGGGTCGAGCAAACCCGTTTATAATCTCGATTCATTAGCCGTTGCTTTGGATTCGGCATATAATTTTGAGGTAAACTATTTAGGCTATCCGCCTCCCCCTTCGGATAACGGTGCCGGGGGAGATGATAGATATGATATTTATATAGTTAGTCCGGCTGCTATTTCTTATTCTTATGGTGAAACTGTTCCCGAGAATGAAACATTTGCAGGTAGCGGCAAGTATACTTCCTTTATGGAAATTGCAAATAACTATACAGCATTTAGTAATCTTAATTATAATTTAGACTATAGCGGATCAAAAGGAATAAATGCGGCAAGAGTTACAGTTGCCCACGAATTTCACCACAGTATTCAAATAGGCGATTATATCTACCGCTATGACCTGGATGAATTTTTCTACGAACTTACTTCAACTTCGATGGAACATTTTGTATATCCCTCTATACATGACTACTACCAATATTTACCGGCTTATTTTAACGATACTCAATTTCCGCTCGGGAAAAATTATGGAAATAATAATCAAGAATACGCTTTAGCAATATGGAATATTTACCTGGAAGAAAATTTCGGATATGACATTATAAAAAAACAATGGCAATTAATGCCGCAAATGCGTGCTCTTCAAGCAATATCGAATAGCCTTATAGATTATAATACAAATTTCAGTACTCAATTTAACAGATTTGGTACATGGATTTATTTAACTAATTATCGAGCAGCCGACGGATATTTTGCTTCAGCTAAAGATTATCCTATTGCAAAACCGGTATCTACTTTACAAATTATTCCGCCGTCTAAAACCGTACAAATCTCTACATATCCTGTTACAAATACTTATATACAATTTGTAAATCCTGCAAATAATGATACGCTGGTTAGCCTTATAACAAATGCAGATATTTCTCAGGGAATTGACAGCGTTAACAATAGTCTATCTTTCCAATATACACTTAATGTACAGGGTAGTGAAAATTTTTCATACAGCGACAAATTCAGTGCTGCTAAACCTGCATTTTGGCTGGTATCAGGTTTCTTAAATAATAAACCGTTCGAATCCGGAAAATACTTTATTGAAAGTAATGATTTTGCATTCCCTGCTCCTTTTTACTATAACAAGAATTCATATATATACATTCCTGTTAAACCGGATGCATCGAATAATGTTAATTTAAATATTTATTCATCCAGTATGAATCTAGTGTATTCAAAACAAGAGATGGTAAGTTCTCCGGTTAATGGTAAATACGTAATAGTTTGGAATGCGTTGGACAACAAGGGTGAAAAACTTTCTACCGGTGTATATATTTATATTACAAAATCCGGGGGAAATACAACCAAAGGTAAATTGGTAATATTTAATGACTAATTATTCTGTAGAAGCAATCGACTTAAATAAAACTTTTGGAAGAAGGTTAATTTTTAAAAATCTTAATTTCAAAATACAAAATGAAGGTATACTGGGTATTTCCGGCGCAAATGGTTCCGGGAAGTCCACCTTAGTGAAAATAATTGCGGGAATTAACTCACCTACAAACGGAAAAATTGTTCATCAGGAAAACGGGAAAGAAATTATTGCCGAGAAGCTTCATAATTATATCGGGTTTGTTTCACCTTATCTTGTTTTGTATGAAGAATTTTCAGCATGGGAAAATCTAAACTATTTTGCTGAAATCAGAAGAGTTAAATTCAATAAAGAAAAAATAGATGATCTGCTTAACGAGTTTCTAATATATAACAGAAAAGACGACCTGGTAAAAACTTATTCATCAGGCATGAAACAGCGTTTAAAATTTATTTTTGCATTAATGCATTCCCCCAAATTACTTATTCTGGATGAACCAACATCTAATTTAGATGAGGAAGGCAAAGAATCTGTTTATAGAATCGTTGAAAATGAGGGAAAATCCAACATAATTATAATTGCCTCAAATGAAAAATCCGATCTGCAGTACTGCAGTAAAATTTTAAAATTAGAAGATTTTAAGAACAATATTCAATGAATTTAGGCGGCATAGTTATTGCTCCCTTTTAACTGAATTTATAAAATTTATTTGAAATTGACCCATTAGTCAATGCACAAAATCTCGATTTATCATTAGTAAGACTATTTTCATAAATTGGTAAATCTTAATTATTTTTAAGTGTAAATAATAAAAAAATAAGCATTCCCAAAGCCGAGAAATATGAAATGAATTTTAGTGCATATGCATTATATAAAAAAGATTTCCGTTCGGAATTAAGAACCAGGTACGCAATAAATTCGCTGATTATGTTTATAATAGTGGCAATTAGTGTTATTCTGTTTTCAATTGGAAATGAAAAAATTACGCAGAGTTTAACAGACGGTTTATTTTGGGTAGTAATATTTTTCTCTGCTATGTCCGGCCTGGCACGTGCTTTTGTGTCCGAAGAAGAAAGAGGTACAAGCTTAACGCTTCATTTAATCGCTTCCCCTTCAACGGTATTTTCCGGAAAATTATTATTTAACTTGATACTCGTATTTTGCATGAATATTATTATTGCAACACTTTATGCGGCCCTTTTTGATTCATTTATAATTAGAAATTTTGCATTATTTGCGGTAGCTTTTATACTTGGAAATATCGGCTTGGCTGTTGCTTCGACTATTATTGCTGCGATAATATCAAAGGCAGGTGCAAAAGGAACTTTATATCCTGTACTTTCCTTTCCAATTTTACTGCCTTTAATTTTAACTTCTGTCCAATTAACTTTGTTGTCTAACCAAGGAGCTAGTTTTATTGATGCAAAAATAGAATTGGCAA
>JBJKQE010000189.1:0-6612 GCA_046705645.1 Ignavibacteriaceae bacterium
ACTCACTTGATGGAAGATATTTCTTTAGATAAACAAGGCAATGTTGTAAACTATGGAGATTTGGCGCAGTACGTCCTTGATAAAAGAATTCCTTTAGAAATCTGTCTTTTAAGCAATGTTCATACCGGCGCCGTAAATAAAATTGAAGATCATCCTTTCGGGATTTTATTTAGAGAAAAATTTAGAGTTACTATAAATACCGACGACCGGCTTATGAGCGATACCAACATGACTAAAGAATTTATTGTAGCTATAGAGGATTTTAATTTAACCTTGGAAGATATAGAAAAGATAACCATTAACTCCATGAAATCGGCATTTAATCCTTACAAGGAAAGACTTTACTATATTTATAATGTAATTAAACCGGGTTTTCAATCAATGAAAGACCAATTACTCTCACTAAAAACATACGCAGGTTCCAATGAAGAAACTATTCACAAATTATAATTTTGAATTCGATAAAAATGAAAAAAAAATACTAAAGACATTTTGCAACCAAAACCTTAAACAAATTCAGGGAGATAATAAATACTTTAGTGAAGCTAAAGTATTCAATTCAATAGTTACCAAACTTGAACAAGACTCAGAAACAATAAAACTTACCAAAGATGAACGAACAAGATTAAAATACCAACTTGAGGAAAATGTAAAATTCCTGGATAAAAAAGTGAAAAAAAGCTGGTTTCTAAAAAAGTGGCTGTATAGATCAATGTTAGGGCAATATGAAAATATTCTTGAAAACCATTTTAAAGGTTAATTATGATTTCCGAAAACGATAAACTTAAAATTAAAGCTCCGACTGGTTCAAATCTAATTTGCAAAGGCTGGATTCAGGAAGCAGCGATGCGCATGCTGATGAACAACCTTAATGCTGAAGTTGCTGAAAAACCTGCTGAACTTATTGTATACGGCGGCAGTGGAAAAGCTGCCAGAAACTGGGATTGTTACGAAGCAATTATTTCCTCGCTTAAAAATTTAGAAAATGACGAAACACTTTTAGTTCAATCAGGCAAACCGGTTGCCGTTTTCAAAACATATTCCGACGCACCGAGAGTTATTATATCAAATGCAATGCTTGTTCCGAATTGGGCAAACTGGGATGAATTTAGAAGGCTCGAAAAATTAGGATTAACAATGTTCGGCCAAATGACCGCCGGAAGCTGGATTTACATCGGAACCCAGGGAATTTTACAAGGTACTTATGAGACTTTTGCAGAGTGCGGCAGAAAATATTTTAACAGCGACCTTTCCGGGAAATTTCTGTTAACTGCAGGTCTGGGTGGAATGGGGGGAGCCCAGCCTTTGGCCGCAACTATGAACGGCGCCGCTTTCCTTGGAATTGAAGTTGATAAAAATAGAATTCAAAAAAGACTGAACACAGGTTATGTTGATGTTTTATCGGAAAACCTGGATGAAGCGCTGAAAATAGTCTTAGATGCGAAGAAAGAAAAGAAGGCCTTGTCAGTTGGACTTGTTGGAAATGCCGGTGAAATATTGCCAAAAATTTTAGAAAAAGGATTAATACCTGATATTCTAACAGATCAAACATCTGCTCATGATACATTAAACGGCTATGTTCCTATGGGGATGAGTTTTGAAGAAGCACTTAAATTAAGAAAAGCCGATCCAAATAAGTATATTGGATTGGCTAAAGAAACTATTGTAAAACATGTCGAGACAATGCTTGAGTTTCAAAAGAAGGGGTCGATTACTTTTGATTACGGAAATAATATTCGCGGAGAAGCAAAAGCAAATAGAGTTGAAAATGCTTTTGATTTTCCGGGATTCGTACCTGAATTTATACGACCTCTTTTCTGCGACGGCAAAGGGCCATTCCGCTGGGCAGCATTATCCGGCGATCCAAAAGATATTTACGCAACCGATCAAGCTATTAAAGATACTTTCCCGGAAAATAAATCACTTTGTAATTGGATAGACCTGGCACAAAAGAAAGTTCATTTCCAGGGATTGCCTTCAAGAATTTGCTGGCTTGGTTACGGCGAGAGAGCAAAAATGGGTAAAATATTTAACGACCTTGTTGCATCAGGTAAAGTTAGTGCACCTATTGTTATTGGAAGAGACCATCTGGATTGCGGTTCGGTTGCTTCACCAAATAGAGAAACCGAAGCAATGAAAGACGGCAGTGATGCAATTGCCGATTGGCCGATTTTAAATGCATTACTAAATTCCATAGGAGGAGCCAGCTGGGTTTCGGTTCATCACGGCGGCGGGGTCGGTATCGGAAATTCAATCCATGCCGGAATGGTAATAGTTGCTGACGGAACAAAAGAAGCTGAAAAAAGATTGGAAAGAGTTTTAACCTATGATCCTGGAATTGGCATTGCACGGCATGCTGATGCAAGTTATGATCAAGCTAAAAACAATGCCAGAAATTGGGGAATAAAAATCCCTATGTTAAATAAATGAAAGGGTAAAAAGATGAAAGTAAAAGTATTAATAGCTGATAAATTTCCAGAACAATATATAAAGCAATTAAATGAAATAGATCTGGAAGTTATTTATTCTCCAAAATTAGGAGAAAGCGATTTACCGGAAGCGGCAAAAGAAACCGATATATTGGTAGTTCGCTCAACTGTTGTTAATGCGGAAACAATAAAATCAAGTAAAAATTTAAATCTAATTATCCGTGCCGGTGCTGGTGTAAACAATATTAATATTCCGGCTGCAAATCAGAAAGGTATCTACGTAGCAAATTGTCCGGGAATGAATTCTGTTGCAGTTGCCGAATTAGCAATCGGATTAATGATTTCTTTAGACAGAAGAATTCCCAGTAATGTTATAGATTTTAAAAACGGGAAATGGAACAAGGGTGAATATTCAAAAGCCGAAGGTTTAATGGGAAAGACACTCGGAATAATTGGCGTAGGTAACATTGGAAAAGAAGTTGCAAAAAGAGCTTTAGCTTTCGGTATGAATGTCTATGGAAAAGATATTTCCAGAATTGAAGGAGTTGCAATAAAAGATTTTTCGGAAATGAACCAATTGCTTCCTTTATGTGATGTTGTAACAATTCATCTTCCTGCAACACCGCAGACAAAAGGATTATTTAATAAGGAAATGTTTAGTTATATGAAACCAAATGCATTATTGATAAATACTGCCCGAGCGGATATTATTGACCAGGATGCTATGATAGAAGCGATAAAATCTAAAAATATTCGAGTTGCACTTGATGTAATAAAAAATGAACCAGAGCAAAAAACCGGTGAAATAAAATCTCCACTTCAGGAATTAGAAAATGTTTATGTCACACATCATATTGGTGCTTCTACCGAGCAGGCACAAAATGCAGTCGCTGCCGAAACAGTTAAAATAATTAAGGATTATATAAATAGCGGTTTAATTGCCCATTGGGTGAATAGAGCAAAAGTTTCTGATTCTCACTACCAATTAGTAGTTAAACATTTTGATAAACCCGGCGTTCTTGCTTCCATTTTAAATATTATAAGAGCAAAAGAAATTAATATTGAAGAGATTGAAAATGTTATTTTTGAAGGCGGTGTTGTTGCATGCTGTACAATGAAGTTAAAAAATCCAATTTCAACCGAAATGATTAAAGGAATGCAGGAGAATAAAAATGTGTTAAGCGTATCTCATGTGGCAATATAACTCAGTTTTATCACGGCTCTCTGTTACAGTCTTAAATCATCTTTATCTGCTGAAAAAAGAGGGCCTTTTTATACAAATTTTATTTCTGTAATATCATCAATAATGCCGTGGAAATAGGGTAATCGTATAATCTGATTGGTCCCTTCAATATCTTGTTCTCCAAAATCAAAAATTAAAGAAGAGATATTTTCTATAAAATAATTTTTTGTTTTCAACGAAAAAAGTTTCCCGAAATCATTTGTCTCAACAGAATCATATATTGAATTACTTACACCGTGCAACAAGTCATTTAATTTTTCAATAAGATTCTTGTCGGCAGATGCAAATACATAATTAACAAAAGGTAAGGAAAGAACCTCCACCATTTCTTCCGCAAAGCTTATTCCTAATAAATACTTCTCATCCTCAAAATTTTGGTTCCCGACAATAACGTGGTTTCCATGGATCAAATCAAGTTCTTTAGTTGATATTTTAATTTCAACAGGTGAATCATAAATTTCCTTGAATAAAATTTTACAAAGTAAAACTTCAACGGAAGATAAATCTCCGAAAAGAGTTATTTCGGAAACTTCATGTTGTTTAGAATTATAATAAATATATGAGTTACAAAGAGAACCTTCGAACGACATACCAAACGACTTAGAGACAAATAAATCGTTGTTTTTAATTAGATCAAGTGTCGGAATTAATCCGACATTCGATTGGTTTTTCTTAACTTCGTGAACAATTAAGGATGAAGGATAAAAAGTCGTTTCTTTCTTTAGCTCATCTGGAAGATTATCAATGACCAATTGAGAAAAAATATTTTTGGGGAAAATCAGTTTCATATAAATTTACAATTTATCCTTCTTTAATTTTTAATATCATTCAATTCAACTAAAGGAATGGAATTGTTACAACCGAGGGTTATTTAATAAAAACTAGTTGAGATAAAAAAATATGGGCATAAAAGTTATGCCCATATAATATTCGGATAAAAAAGAATGTCAGGTTTTTGATTTTATTCTTGCAGCTTTACCAGAAAGATTTCTTAAATAATAAAGCTTTGCTCTTCTTATATTTCCTTCCTTAAGAATTTCCACTTTGGCAATTTTAGGAGAGTAAAACGGGAAAATTCTTTCAACTCCTACACCGCTGGAAATTTTTCTAACGGTAAAAGTTTTATTAATACCCGCACCTCTAATATTAATTACATCTCCTTCAAAAGGTTGTAATCTTTCTTTATCGCCTTCGATGACTCTAACATGTACTCTAATATGGTCACCTGGATTAAAATTCGGTAAATCCGTTTTAATTTGATCCGGTAATATATTATTTATGTTAACCATAGTTTTCTCCACTAATTATTATAGTTTCTCCATTTTTCAGTTAAAATTTTAGATTGCTGCTCTTTCCAACTCTTTATCTCTTTTTCATTCCCGGATAGTAAAACGTCAGGGACTTTCATTCCGCGATATTCTGCGGGTCGTGTGTAAAATGGAGCTTCTATTTTTTCTCCATCTTGAAATGAGTCGTCAAGTGCTGATTCACTATCATTAAGAACGCCCGGAATTAAACGTATAATTGCATCGATAATAATCAATGCAGGAAGTTCTCCTCCGGTAAGTACAAAATTCCCTATAGAAATTTCATCAGTAGCAAATTTTTTTCTTACTCGGTCATCTATTTCCTTATAATGTCCAGTTACGATAATTATATTTTCAGAGATAGATAGTCTGTTTGCATCTTTCTGATTGAATATTTTTCCTTTCGGAGTAGTAAAAATTATATGCTGATAATTTCTTTCGAGTAAAAGCTTTTCAATGCATTCAAAGAACGGTTCCGGTTTAAGTACCATTCCCGGACCACCGCCAAAAGGCTTGTCATCAATTTGTTTATGCTTATTAAAAGCATAGTCTCTTAAATCATGAATGAATATTTCAACTTTGCCTTTTTTTTGTGCTCTTTTAATAATACTTGTATTAAGAGGACTAGAAAGAAGTTCCGGTACTGCCGAAATTATATCAATTCTCATCATCTTCGTAAATGTCACCGCCCGGCTTTAATACCAAAATTTTATTTTCACTGTCAAAACTCTCAATATATTGCAACACAGCCGGGATTAAAATATCCTTCCCGTTGTTATCAATTACATATACATCATTTGCAGGATAAGTCAGAACATCTTTAATAATACCGAATTCAGTTTCGTTTCTGAATACCTTACTACCGATTAAATCATGTATAAAAAAATAATTTTCGGGTAGTTTTACAACATTGTCACTATCCACAAAAATTTCTTTACCAATTAAAAGTTCCACATCTTTATCATTATCAAAATTCTGAAACTTCAAAAGGAAATCATCTTTATGTTTTCCAATTTTCTGTACAAAGAATTCTTTTTTGTCTTCAAAAAAATCGATATAAACTTTTTGAAGACTAAAGAATCTTTCAGGAAAATCAGAAAAAGAAGATATTCTGACAAACCCTTCTCTGCCGTATACCGATACAACCTTAGCAATTAGGAAAAAATCTTTCACTAATTTAAGAGGGTTCGATCCCTAATCTAAAATTTCTAAAATAGCTCTCTTCCCCTCTTTGGCTGCTATAGCCGTTAACAGGGTTCTCATAGCTTGAGCAGTTTTACCCTGTTTTCCGATAACTTTCCCGACATCATCAGCCTGCACTTTCAAGGAAAGCACAACTTTGTTTTCCTCGGGATTTTTCTCGTCAATTACAACACCATCGGGATTGTCCACCAGGTGTTTAGCGATGAATTCAATGAATTCTTTCATAGAAAGAAGCCTCCTATTTTTCAGCACGGGAGCTTATAGAAATATAGTACAGAAGAAACCATCGGTAAAAAGTAAAAAAATTACTCTTTTTCAGAGGTATCATTACCAGAAGTAGCGCCCTTTACTTCTGCTGTACTTTCTTCAATACTTTCAACTTCCTCTTTATTGGCCTTTTCTTGTGAAACAATTTCATCTTTAGGTTTCT
>JBJKQE010000190.1:0-8465 GCA_046705645.1 Ignavibacteriaceae bacterium
CATCATAATAAAGCAGGTAGTCTGTATAACTGCGGGTTAATGTAAAGTCGTCATCAGTATAAGTTTGAACACCTCGTCCAACTGTAGCAATTAATTCAGCTCCGGTACCGCCTTTCATATTTCTCCATATTTGATATTGTGTAACATTAGTATTAGGATTGTCGGTCCAATGTAATGTAATAGGCTGACCATAATTTAAGTCATTATGTAAATTTTTCCCGACGTTTGTTGGATACCCAATAAAATAGGCTGTGTAAGTTTTATTATCACCAGGATGAAATGTATAGGAATCATTTGAGCCGCCTTCTTCACTCCAATGATCAAAGTAATAATTAATTCCGTTAAATGTTTGATAGTTTGCAGTTGCAGGTATTGGACAATTTGTCGTACACCCTTCGCTCTTTCGAGCTAATCTTCAGCGATCCGTATATTGCTCTAAAATTTTATCCAGAAGACATAACTTGATTTATTACTGAGCTTATAACGCCCCACATTTAAGCCGCAGCCTAAAACTAGCACCTTACATTTATTACTAATGCCAAAAATTAAGCAAAACATGCGTAACTTGTTTTTTCATACGCATGTTTTGCAAGACTATTAATTAATTTGACTCCGTTGAACAAGAAACTTTAAGCGGACTACCTAAAAAAATCTCTAAAATGCAGGGTGTATATACACTGTCGATTTGATAATCATTATTAGGTTGCGTCCATTATCTTTAAAAATTGATACCTACTAAAAGCTGATTTGTATTGACAATATTTTTATTGAATTGATATAAATATCTTATATCGAGATTTATTCCGGAACTTAATCTGTAATTTGTTCCTATTCCTAATCCAAATAAGTATGAAGCTTCATTCGATATCTTCGGAGGTTTATTCTTGTATTCAGCCGGAATCTCATCGTATGTATCATAATATCCAATTGCGGATATGCCGTCTGATTCTTCAATATGGAATGTATAGTAGTTGTAACCAGCTTCTGATATTATATAAGGGGATAGTATATCTTTCATAATAAAATATTCAAAGCCAATAGCAATTGGAAATACATCATAATTGATTCTATCTACATTGTATGATCCTGTTATATATTTCTTAAATATATCAATAAATGTATATCCTTTAACGTTGTATCCTTCTTTTTTATAAATTTTCGAATACCCTACCATGACTTTCATATAGATATGAGATGTTAGATTAGTATTTCCTTCAAAAAATACTAAACCACCAGTAAATTTTGTTACATTTACTCCAGTTAGAACCCCAAATTTAAATTGTGAAAATGACCTATTACTATCATTTTCTTGCGAGAATAAGTTCGTACAAAATAATATTACTAATAAACAAATCAAGTTTTTCATATTATCACCGAGATTTATTAAATAATAAGTTAATTAGGAAATTGTAGAAATTATTTCATATATCCTTTCAGTTTATAAGCAATATCGGCTTCGTCAATAACCCACTGCTCTGAACAACAGACTAGGTTAAAAAAGTAACACCAAATATTTTAACAGATGAAGCGTATCTTTATTTACTTGCACCAATTGTTGACCTCGATTGAGTCTTACAGAATCTATTGAGCTACAACTATGTTTCTTATAATAATTACGTTAAACTTAATACCTAAACGGCTTGCCAACCGACGGGAAACGATAATCCCGAAAAGTTTTAAGATGCTTCTTGAGAATACACATTCTGGCTTAGTAGCTGCACCATAGGTAACCTTTTGTACGCATCCATATCAAGGTTTTGTTTTAATTTAAACTAAATATTTTATAATATGAGTCCGCTCTAAAAAGCCCTAAATCAAGTTTTTGGGCTTTGAATTTGAGCGATAATCAAAACATTTTCCCATCAAAAATACCTTTTTAGAGCGGACTCATAATATAATTAATTTCATTATTTAACATTATAATTATTCTTACATTTTAATTCTCATAAAACTTTAAAATAGGGCAATTTTAACCTTGCTCTTTATGGCACTATTTCTGTAATAACATTTTTTTCGTGGCAATGAAACTACCGGATTGTAGTCGGTAAAGATAAATGCCACTAGATAAGTTATTTGCATTGAATTTAATACTATATCTCCCTTTAGCTTGATACTGATTAACCAGTGTTTCAATGATGTCACCGAGTATATCATAAACCTTCAAAGATACAAATCCATTATTAGGCAATTCGTACTGAATAACAGTGGATGGATTGAATGGGTTAGGGTAATTATCTGATAATGAATACTTAGTTGGAATTGTTTCATCTTCAGCTTGTGAACCAATATTAACAGATTCATTAACCAATCCTTTATTAGCAATTGCAGTATCATCAGTTTTTGCGATACGAGATAAATTTACAGTTAAAGTTAACGTATTTGATGTTGCTGAATTTCCCTGTCCATCGGTAACAACACAATAGATAGCGCTGTTTGCAGAAAAACTGGTTGTTAAAGATGAACTATTTGTACCAATCTTATACCATGTCCCTGTACCAGGTAAATCTGGGCTTATAGATAAACTTGATGCAGGAGATGCACCTCCTAAATTTTCATACCACCATTGGTATGAAAGTGGCGTATACACATTGGATGGAGAAGCTTCAGCATTCCAAGTATAATTTTGATTTAGGTTAATTGATGTTGGTCCGGTAATATACGCTGATGAAATTGCATAGTGGTTTGTATCAACAACATTAAAGTCTAATGTAAAGCTCGTATACATCCAATAATCATGGCGACCAGTAAAATCCTCAGTAACATATGCGCGCCCTTGTACATACCAAGTTCCAGCTTTTTTGCATTCATGGCCCCCATAACCATCTGTATAACCCCAACTTGACCAATTTCCATCAGGATCTTTAAATCTTGCTCCAAAGCTATTTGGATCACAGACATAATAAAGACTAGGTACTATTATATGATAACTGATTAATGCATAAACGTCCTGATTACTGTAAAAAGTCCGACCATTATCATAAATGTATCCATATCCATCATTTTCGAAATAAACATTAGCACCAAAAATTAGAATATTGATGCTAAAAAATAAAATAAGAAAGAATAACTTTTTCATTTTCTTCTCCGAAATTTTTTGATTTAGTTAATTAAAAAAATAGAAACGTGTTCAATCGTTAATTAACAAATCAGGCTTTTCACCTCCTTTTGGAATTTATAAATTGCCTCATTATTTTTACTATTCAAATGGCAGACAAACAGCTAAAACTTTGCGTGTATAGTCATTTCACCTTGCCAGGGTGAGATAAGTTTGTTTGCCAAATTACGGACGGTGTTTGCAGCACCGTCCAATTTATTTTTATAAAATGGAAATTACAATTGCCTAACGTGGCAACTAAACCGCTGCCAAACAGTTTACGCTACCAACACCATGATTTACTGATTATGTTAATTAGTTACATCTCGCTTTCAAAAAACACTACAAAGCTAAACTGCAAATGCAACGACCGACTACAGCAGTCGGTTTTGAGTTGCAGGTTAGCCCTATTTTATAATACAATTTTATACATCACTTAAACCCATTGACCTAGCATTAGGACAAATATTTTTAGCAAGTCAATGATTGCAAGCTATTTTTTGAAATATATAAAAAACACGAAATAACATTAATCCCAAGACTAAAAAGAATATTATGAGTAGAGTAAATGAAAAATTAATGAACAAAAATGGAAGTATAATTAGTAATGGTAAAACTTTTGCTAATAAGTATAAATTATTATGACACAGAATGCCTTTACCGCGACTTCCGAAGTTATTTACGTTTCCATTTGTAAATAATTTTCTTGCAAAAATATTCATGCCAGATATAGAAAGCATATTAGGCTTATTTGTATAAACACAATTTGGACAAACTAAAATTGGCATTAAAATATACATTTGAATGAAAGCAAAACTTATATAAACGGTTGCTATTATTCTGCCAATTGTAGAAAAATCAAAAGCGAACAAAATTCCAACATATCCTAGACCATAGTGGAATACAGTAACTAGATTATAGATGGCAACACTTTGTATTGGATAGCGTTGATATACTGCATTTTTCATTTTAATATACCTAAATGATATTTATCATTTAATACGAAATACACTCTATTATTTATCAGACTAATAGTAGCCCAAAGATTATCCCATTGTGAACTATACAGTTTAGTAAAATTCCCTTGATTGTAATCATATATCAACGTACTGTCATAGGTATTACTAAATTTAATAACCTGCATATAAATGTTATTATCGTAACTGTCTTTATATAACAGTTCCACGATACCAACTAATCCATCTGTATTTAAAATATTCCACTGATTGTTAGTATAATGTGCAATAACACTATTATTACCTAGGAGATTAGAATCCGGGTAAGCACCGGTTGCATAAATATCGTCAGGAGAATCACCCCACATATTATCAAAAACTATTTCGGGATTACCATCCTTAGTTAATTCAGCTATTTGCTGCCAGTCATTTCCATCATAATGCCAAATACCACCCTCTTGAGTTCCAATATAAATGTTACTACTAGAAAATCCATAAATAGATTCACTGACATTCAACATTGGAACATCAAAATAAGACCATTTGCTCCCATCATAATGAGCAATTGATTTGCTCAAATCGCCAGGGCTTGTACACCATATATCTGAAGGAGAACTTGCCCACATGCGATAATAGGTATCATAAGGTGCATTTAAAGTATCTACTGTCCAAGAATAATCTCTTCTACCAGGCTGTATTTCAACTGGCCCATCTGGACTTTTGCAATTGAATGAAATTAACGTTAAAGGCAAAACTATAGTAATAATTGCAAATTGTTTCATAAATTATAAATCCTTCACTTCTCTTACTTATAATCAAATCTTTAAAATTATTTTAAAAGTTATTAGTAATTTTTAATTGAAATAAAATATCATTAACACCCTTTTATAAAATCGGAAGAAATATAAATGTTATTTTAATAAAAAAAATCAGGGTAACTACTTAAGTAGAATTACTTAGTTTTTCTACGTAGTTACACTTAAGTAAAAATACTTAGTTTTTCTACGTAGTTTTACTTAAGTAGTTACACTGATTCATTTAAATAATTTTGTTTTTATATTTAAGGAAAAGGCTTAAATGTAAATATGGATGTAAATTTTCAATCTCTTAGAAAATTCTTAGATGGGTTAAATTATTCAAGTTTTTCTAATTTAGATGAATACCAAAATAAGTATTATCTTAAAAAAGAAATCCAATCAATGTTTTTAGAAATACCGGATGAATTAATTTACGATGCAATTGATATAACAAATAGTAGGTTAAAAGAAAATTATTTGTCTAGGAAGTATATTGTTATACTTTGCAGCCAAATTCTAACTTTATTCGATAATTATAACAAAAATAAAGATTTAATCTAAAAGATTATGCTGAGGGAATTGAATCAATATATACATCTTCTGTTCAACTTAAATGATCCTATATATTATTCTATAATTTTTGCAGCACTTTTATTTATTCTTTTATACCTAATTTTTAGAAATATAGTATATCCTTTACAAAAGAAATTTATAAATGAAAAGAATGAGCTTGAACTAAAGAATGCAAGATTGATGGCATTGTTTGCAGAACTGGATCCCGACCCCGTATTGAGGTTAAACAAATCCGGGGAAATAATTTATATAAACAAAACAGCCGGTGGATTGCTTAAGAACGAAAAGCTTGAAGGAAAGGATATTAAAAATATAATCCCTTCAATCGATTTTTCTATTGAAAATTATATAACTAACAACATATCAAAGACTCTTGCATATAGTAATAATTCTAAAAGTTATACAATACAATTTAAGGGGATATCGTCTCTTGAAATTGCACAATTATATTTTCATGATATTACGGAAAAAATCGAATATGAAAAAAAATTAAAAAATCTATCAATATTACTTCAAAACAAAATTGAAGAGGATAGACAAAGGATTGCTAGAGAACTTCATGATGATATAGGGCAAAATCTATTAATCCTTAAGATGACTTTAGTCAACAAATACGAAAACTTAATTACGCAATCAGGGCAGGGAGAATCCTTTAAAGAGAACATGGACTTCTTTCAGAAAATTTTATCAGAATTAAAAATCATATTATACGATCTAAAACCACCGGTACTTGAGGAGATGGGCTTAGGCCTTGCCCTCTCATCTTTAGTGGCTAAAATTTCTGATGGAGGTTCATTAAGGGGGAGTATTAATACTTACGGGCTTGAAGAAAGATTAGATTTAAAATTGGAAATTGCATTATATAGAATAGCCCAGGAAGCAATAAATAATATTGTGAAACATTCCCGGGCTAAAGAATTCTCAATACATTTAATAAAATCGAATAATTTGTTAAAAATGATTATAAATGATGATGGGATAGGATTTCGAATAACTGAATCTAATTTTAAAGGTTATGGGCTCATGAATATTAATGAAAGAGTTGAGAGTTTTAACGGAGTTTTCAAAATAGATACTTCTAATAACAACGGTACCATGCTGGTAATTGAGGTACCACTGGAGCAGAAAAAATGAAAAATGGAGATAATATAAAAATCCTTTTGGCTGACGATCATAAGCTTTTTAGATCAGGGATTATGAAAATACTAAGCGAGCACAATAATTTGTTGGTTTTAGGAGAAGCAGAAAATGGCGAGCAGCTAATAAGAAAATATTATGAATTAAATCCGGACGTAATGCTGGTGGATATTTCAATGCCGGTACTTTCCGGGACAGAAGCTGTAAAAAGAATTAGAACAATTGATCCTACGGCCAAAGCATTGTTTCTTTCAATGTACGATTCCGAAGACTATGTGTATTTATGTGTAAAAGCCGGTGGTTTGGGACTAATAAATAAAAACAGTATGGAGGATGAATTAGTTGACGCTATTATAAAAGTTTATAACGGTGAAAAATATTTTGGTATTAATTATACGGAACAAAAATTAATAAACTTACTAATAAAATTTGAAAATATTAATAAGCAAGATAAAAATATTGAAATATCCTTACTAACAAATAGAGAAAAACAATTATTAAAATTAATAGGAGATGGCCTAACCAATTTAGAAATTGCCGGTAAAATGAATATAAGCATTAGAACGATTGAGGTTCACAGATCAAATTTAATTCATAAACTTGGTATTAAATCATTGCCTGAATTAATAAAATTTGCAATTGAATATAACTTGAAGGGTCAAAACTAATTTATATATATGTCAAATGGAAACAGTTTTAAGTTTACTAACTAAATAAATTATTGAAGTAATTAAATCAAAAAAAGGAGATATAATGAAGGTTAAATGTAACAATGTTTTTTTTATTATCTTATTTTTATTAATCTTAGCTAATTGTGGTAATGCACAAGTAATAGGTAAGATATATTCTAAGTCGACTGCAAACAATTTATATGGTTCTGTGGTAACTTCAGTTGAAATAAACACACAAGTACTGCAAAAATTAGTTTCTCAATCTCCCAATTATTTAATGTTTCAAATTATTCAGGGTAAGCTTGTAGTATTAGACAATAAAAGAAATGTTGTTTATACAAATGGAAATCTTAGTTCTGTTTCTGCAAGCACAGTTTTTAGAGTCTTTAGCACTTCAATTGTGAATGAATTATTAAAAGAAGGTAACAGTCCCGAATCATATATTGAAATAAGAAATGATGTTTTAACAATTACAAATGGAGAGGACACGTTAGAGCAATCAGCAAATTGTCCTCCTATATGTCCATAATTTATGTTATTAGCAAAATATATAATATTTTTTTCCATATTAATCTGGTTAGCAACACCACTCAGACAATATAAGAAAAATTATTTCTTTTTCTTTTTATTATATGCATTAACAGATCCGATATTAATATTAGTGCATCTGTTTTTTCATATTCATCCTTATCAAGCATATTCGATATTTATTTTATTGGCAGTTCTATCCTTGTTGAAATTTACTTGGATTAAGAAATATAAAGTATACATTTCCTTAGCCTTTTTAATTAATATAATATTATCTGTCTATGCAAATTTAAAATACCTTTCAATAGACCTTATATTGTTAAATTTCATTATTTTAATAATTTTTTTAAGTAAGGCAATTTTCGATGTATATAAAGAAGATTTGATAAATGTTTTTTATTTCGTGATTTGTGTTTATCAAATATCTATAATAATGAAGTATGTAATATTTGCAACAAATGTTAAAACCGGCATAATTTTCTTTTATTTGACATCTGCTTTTGAAATACTGATTGGCATTTATTTTATTTTCTACAATGAAAGGAACAGCCCGAAAATAAAATTTAAGCTTAAATCTTTAGAAAAATAAATTTAGACTATTATCACTTTGAATAAGTAATTAGAGATGAATTCATTTTTATGTTTTTTAACGGCTACAATAATAAAACACATAAAGTTGGGAATTCTATAAAAGTCTCATTTTTCTGGA